>JANQRO010000596.1 GCA_028284525.1 Myxococcota bacterium
CCACCCGTCCAGGTCCGGCATCATCACGACGAGGGTGATGAGGGCCGGGCGCAGGGCGCGCGCGCGCTCGAGCCCGGAGCTCCCGTCCGAGGCGGTCTCGATCTCGAAGCCCTCCTTCTCGAGGAAGCGCCGGGTGAGGTCGAGGACGTCTTCGTCGTCGTCGATCACGAGCACCACCGGGCCCCGGGTGGCGGACTCCGGCGCGGGGGTCGCGGTCTCCGGCGCGGCGGTCTCGCCGGCTTCGCGCACCGTCGCGGGGACGCGCGCCGTGAACACACTCCCGGCGCCGGGAGCACTGCGCACCGCGATGTCGCCCCCCATCAGACGACAGATCTTGCGGCTGATCGGCAGGCCGAGCCCCGTTCCGCCGTAGTTGCCCGCCACCGACTCTTCGGCCTGGGAGAACTCGTCGAAGACCGAGACACACTGCTCGGGGCTCATCCCAATCCCGCTGTCGGCCACCTCGAAGTGCAGCCACCCCTCGGGTCCCTCGCCGTCGCGGCGCACCGAGAGCGCGACCCGTCCCGCCTCGGTGAACTTGCACGCGTTGCTCAGCAGGTTGAAGAGGGTCTGACGCAGCTTGGTCTGGTCGGCGTGCATCGTCCCGACGTCGTCGGCGATCTCGATGTCGAGACGGTTGTCGTTCTTGGCGGCGATGGGCTCGATCGACGCGATCACTTCCTCGACCACGGTGCGCACCGGAAAGGTCTCGAGGAAGAGCGTCATCTTGCCCGCCTCGATCTTCGAGAGGTCGAGGACGTCGTTGATCAGCGAGAGCAGGTGCTGCCCCGCCCCGCGGATCTTCTGGAGGTCCGCCGAGTAGGCCTCGAGCCCGTCCTCCTCGGCCTCCTCGAGCAGCATCTCGCTGTACCCGATGATCGCGTTCATCGGGGTGCGGAGCTCGTGGCTCATGCTGGCGAGAAAGTGGCTCTTGGCCTGGTTGGCGTGCTCGGCGGTGCCGCGGGCTTCCTCGGCGCGCGCCTGGGACTCCGCCAACCGGTCGGCCATCTCGTTGAAGGCGCGTCCCAGGGTGCCGAATTCGTCCCGGCTCTCCGCCTCGATGCGGTGGTCGAGCCGCCCCGCGCCCAGGGCCTCGGCCCCCGCTTTGAGCCCGCCGATCCCGCGCCCGACATAGCGTGTGAACCACAGCGACACGACGAGGGCGGTGAGCGCCGCCGCGACGAAGAGCGAGATCGAGATCCGACCGGTAAACGCCTCGGTCTCGACGAGCTCGGCCTGGGCCGCCCGGACGCGGAGCTTCTCCCCCATCTCGAGCCCGCGCAGGGTTTCGGCGGCCCGGTTGGCGGCGGGCTCGAAGGCCGGCGCCCCCGCTTCGCCGAGGGATCGCCACGCGTCGAGCATCTCGTCCTGGGCGGACTCGAGGGCGTCGAGATCCGCGTCGTCCTGCGGTGGGGCGAGACGCCGGAGCTCGCGGATGTCGGGGAGGAGCTCCTGGAGACGCGCGCGCACCTCGGCGCGCTGGGCCGGGGTGACGACCGTGGCGCCGCTCGCGGCGAGCCGCTCGAGGACGACCACCTCTTTGCGGCGTTCGTCGAGCTCGGTGCCCAGCTCGACGACCGCGACCTGACGGCGCAGCGCCTCGTCGAGGGCGTCGATTCCCGCGCGGCGTTTGTCCTTGGCCCAGACGTCGAGTACGCCGTTCAGCCCGATCAACACCGCGACCACGGCGATGAAGAGGGCGAGTCGGACTCGCAGCGTCATGGTGGGCCTCCCGACCCCGGGGCTCGCCCGGTCTCCCCGCGGACTTCGACCAGACGATGGGACAGCGCGGGTCCCCGGGCAACGCGCCGTGCCTCCCGAGTCGCCGGCGCGGGGTCTCGCTCCCCGGCGAGACTCAGGCGTAGCCCAGGTCGCGCAACAGTGCGGTCACGGCGTCTGCCGCCGCGCGGAACGCGTCGGCCTCGTGGGCGTCGAGGGCGGGATGCAGCGCGCGGACCACCCCCGCTCGTCCGACCACGGCGGGGATCGAGAGAAAGGCGCCGTCGACCCCGAGGTAGTCCTCGACCCGGGTGGTGATCGGCATCGTGCGCATGCTGTCGTGGGCGACGGCCTCGACGATCAGCCGGCAGGCCAGGGCGATCGCGTAGTTCGAGTGTCCCTTGCGCTGGATCACTTCGTAGCCCAGGCCCACGGTCTCGCGGAACAGCGCTTGGGCCTGCTCGAGGCCGCCGATCCATTCGCCGCCGCTGAGCGCCAGGCTCAGCGCCGGCACCTGGTGCTCCCCGTGCTCGCCGAGGATGTAGGCGCGGATGTCGTCGGGATGGATCCCGACCTCGCGGCTCAGCAGCGAGCGGAAGCGCGCGCTGTCGATCAGGGTGCCCGTGCCGAGCACCCGCGCGGGCGCGAACCCCGAGAGCCGCCACGCGAGGGCGGTCATGACGTCCACCGGGTTCGTGACGACCAGCAGCAGAGCGTCGGGGCTGGCCGCCGCGAGCGGCGGAATCGCGGTCTCGAAGAGCGCGGCGTTGCCCCGGGCCATGGCGTCGCGGGGCGCGCCGGGGGAGGGCAGGGGGACCGAGGCGCTCACGACGATGAGGTCGGAGCCCGCCGTGTCGGCGACCGACCCCGCGCGGATGTCCACCGGGACCTCCACCAACGCGCTGGCGTGGCGCAAGTCGAGGGCTTCGCCCTCGGCGACCGACGCCGTCCGGTTCACCAGCACCAGCTCGCTGGCGTAGCCGGCCATCACCAGGGTGTACGCGACGGTCGACCCGACCCGTCCCACACCGAAGAGAGAGATCTTCATCTCGCGCGCTCCGGGGGGTCGGGGGTGTCCTCAGTATGGGGGCCGGCGCGCCCCGCTTCAACGCGGCGGCCGGGTGCCCCGGCGTCGTCGGAGGACGACGCGGCGCTCGGGGCGCGACCCGTGCGGGCTACGCGGCACTCGGGGCGCGACGCGTGGCCTCCCCCCGCACGGGGAGCGGCGCGCGGTCCGGCAACACGAACTCGCGTCGCGCCCGCTGCGCGGCGAGTCGCTCCGGAGTGTAGTGGCGGGCGATCAGCGCCGGGTCGAGGAGCTCGGTGTGGTCGCGGAGGAACGCCGACCACGGGGCGCTCTCGCCCCGGTCGCCCATGTGCGCGGCGACGAGACGCACCCACGCGAGGGCGTGGGTTTCGTGGTAGGGCTCGCCCCCGCGTCGCTGGATGCGCCGGAGCGCGTCTCGCAGCCGGCGCAGGGCCTCGGGATACGGGCCGGCGCAGAGCAACAGGTAGATGGCCCGCACCCGGTCGGCGTGGGGGGACGACCGCGGGTCGCGCTCTCCCGCGAGGAAGCGGGTCAGGAAGACGCGGTCCTCGATCACGCCGACACCTTCGGGCCGGGGCGGGTGGAACGGTCTCCGCTACTCACCACCCGTAGCGGGGGTGGCGTCGCGTTGGCGAGGAGCCCGGCTACCCGCGTGTGGCCGTGCCGCCGCGCCTCGTCCAGGGGCGTGGCCCCCCAGCGGTCGCGGGGAGCGAGCTCGGCACGCTGGTCCATGTAGTACTGCACCATCGCTTCGTGCCCCTCGGCGGCCGCGAGGTGCAGCGGGGTGCGCAGGTCGTAGTCGGCCGCGTCGAGGGACACGCCGCGCGCCACCAGCCGCTGGGTGGCCCCGAGGTCGCCCTCGGCCGCCGCGTAGATCAGCTCCACCACACCGCGGCGCGCGCCGTCCGCGGCCTCTGTCCCGCCCGCGGCTCGCGCCGCGACCGGGCCGGAGCTGGCGGTCTCGCCGCGCTCGGCGCCTCGCTCGACGAGCCACGCCGCGAGGGCGTCGTGGCCGTGCCGCCGCGCGTCGTCCAGCGGAGTGCCCCCCCAGCGGTCGCGGGGCGACACCCGCGCGCCGTTGTCGACGAGGTAGTGCACGACCGGCTCGCGGCCTTCGGCCGCCGCCAGGTGGAGCGGGGTACGGCCGTCGTAGTCGGCCGCGTCCTGGTCGTAGCCCCGCACCACCAGGCGGTGCACCGCGCCGAGGTCGCCCTTGCTCGCCGCCCAGATCAGCTGGTCGACCTTCTCCGCCACCGTTTCGATGCGGGTGCGCCGCGGATCCACCTTTTCGCTCACCCCGGTGAGGCTGTCGTAGTGGTGGAAGTTGAACTCGCGCACCAGTGCCCGGCTCAGCGCGAGCCCGCGGACGCTGTTGCCGTGGGCGTCGAGACGCGGCGAGTAGATGCACACCCCCATCACGTTGGGGATCACCAGCATCAACACCCCGCTCACACCGCTCTTCGCCGGGAGCCCGACCTCGAAGGCGAACTCCCCCGACGAGTCGTACATCCCACACGAGGACATCAGGGTGAGCACGTGGCGCACCGTCGCCGTGCGCAGCACCCGCTCGCCGGTCGTGGGACAGACGCCGCCGTTGGCGAGGGTCGCGGCCAGCACCGACATCATCGCCGTCGTCACCTCGATCGAGCAGGTCTGGAAGTAGAACTCGAGGGTCTCGAGGAGGTTCGTGTCGGGGGGGAAGGCCCGGTTCTCGCGCATGTAGTAGCCGAGGGCGTAGTTGCGGTCCGCGCTGCCACGCTCGGACTGATAGACCGGGTTGTTGAAGCCCGGGCGCTCGTTGCCGCAGAGCGCGCGCCAGCGATCCATCACGTAGTCGAAGCGACTCCCGACATCGAGGTCGGGGCGGATCAGCGACGAACACATGATCGCGCCGGAATTGATCATCGGGTTGTGGGGCTTCCCGTCCTCCCCGAGCGCGAGTTCGTTGAAGTTGAGACCGCTCGGCTCGCGGCCGACGTAGCCGTGCACGCCGTCCTCGCCGCCCTCCTCGAGGGCCAGCCCGTAGGTGACCGGCTTGGTCGCGGACTGCACGCAGAAGGGGGTGTCGACGTCGCCGAGGCTCGCGCGCTGTCCGTCGATGGTGCACACCGACAGGCCGAAGAGCTCGGCGTCGACCTGGGCGAGCTGGGGGATGTAGTCGGCGACCTCGCCCCCGCGGTGTCCGCGGGCTTCGGCGTAGAGCGTCTCGAGCTGCGTGGCGAAGCCCGCGAAGTCGGGGATCACCAGGGTGCCCTGGAGCGCCTGCTCGACGATCAGGATGTTCGGGCGCACCACCTCGCAGAACGACGCGAGGTCGAGCTCGCTGCGGAGGCCGCGGTGCTCGAGGGCGCGGAGCGTGTCGGCGATGCGGGCGTCGTCGAGGCGTAGCCCGACGCGCTCGAATACGGCGAGCAGGTCGCCCACGCGGACCACGCCGCGTCGCTCGAGGTCGAGCGCCCGGAACAGGCGGCGCTCGCGGGGGTCGGTCTCGGGGGTCGGAGCCGGCGGGGTGTGGGTCTCGAACATGGTGTCCTCCGGTGCGGCGAGGGAACGGGGGGATCATCGCCGGAGGCGGGCGTCTCGTGCTTTCCGCGCCCTTACCATCGGTTTACCATCGGAGACGAGCCGCGCCGTCACCGATTTCCTTGGAGAATCGACCACTTGGCGATCGGAGGGACGCGGAGGTCGGGGGCCGGGGCCGTGATCTACCGCTTTGGCGACTTCGAGCTGGACCCGGGTGCCGGCGAGCTGCGCCGGGCCGGACGCGCGGTGCCGCTGCAGCCCAAGCCCCTCGCACTGCTCTGCGCCCTGGTCGAGGCGCGCGACCGCATCGTTCCGAAGGAGGAGCTTCTCGAGCGGCTCTGGCCCGGTGAGACCGTGACCCCGAGCTCCCTGGCCCGCGCCGTGAGTGTGGCCCGCAGCGCCATCGACGATCGCGGCGAGACCCGGTGCATTCGCAGCCATCCTCGGCGCGGCTACCGCTTCCACGACCGGGTCGTCGAGATCGGCGGCGCGGCCCCTGCGACGAGCGAGCCCGGCCTCGAGGGAGACCACGCCCTCCCGTTCACCGGTCGTGGCGACGCGGCCGCACGGCTCGACGCCGCGTGGCAGCGCAGCGCGGCGGGGCGGGGTGGGGTGGCGCTGATCGTCGGTCCGCCGGGGATCGGCAAGAGCCGGCTCCTCGAGCACTTCGCAGCCGAGACAAGGCGTCGCGGCGCTACGGTGCTCCAGGGACGCGCCCTCGAAGAGGAAGGGGAGCCTGCGTTCTGGGTCTGGGCCCAGGTGCTCCGCGGGGTGCTCGAGCGCGCGCCGGAGTGTCTCCACCCCCGCGTCGTCGACAGGGGGG
>JANQRO010000597.1 GCA_028284525.1 Myxococcota bacterium
CAGCCCCGGGGCTGGATCGTCGCCGGCGACATCCAGGTCGCCCAGGCCGAGCTCGGCGGCACCCAGGTGGGGGTCGCGGTGCCCTCCCAGTACGACTACCACCCGGCCTCGGTGCTGGCCTTCCTGCGCCCCACGGCGGGGCCGCTGCGCGACCTCTTTGGCACGCTCCCCGAGCGCATCCTGATCGCCGCGGCCGGCGATCCGATGTGGCGCGGGGGGCTCTCGGGCCCGAGCTCGCTCTACATCCACAAGGATCGCCCGCTGATCCAGCGCGACGGCACGAGCCCGCTGCTCCACGAGCTGGTCCACGTCGCGAGTCACGCGCACTCGGGGCACGACGGCGACTGGATCGTCGAGGGACTGGCCGAGTACTACTCGATCGAGCTCCTCACCCGGTCCGGGTTGATCAGCGAGGCGCAGCGCGAAGTCCTGCTCCGCGCCCTGCGCAAGCGCGGGGAGAGCGTCGATCCGGCGCTGCTGCTCCCCGGCGAATCGCGGGGAGCCCGCACCGCCCGCGCGGTCACCATCCTCCACGAGCTCGACCGCGCCATCCAGAGTCGCAGCGCGGGAGACGCGAGCCTCGACGACGTGCTGCGCGAGCTCGCCGCGACCCGCACCCGGGTCACCGTCGAGAGCTTCCTCGCGGTGACCGAGGAGGCGACCGGCCAGCAGATGGAGGCCTTCCTCCGCGACCGCATCCGGGGCGACACGGAGAGCGTGGCCCTGCGCTTCTAGTCGACCCCGGCATGGGGGAGGCTTGCGCGTCTAGACGACGACGGCCTCGATCTTGCGGCCCAGGCCCTTCAAGGCGGTGCCCACGGCCTCGACCACCTCGACGCCGTTGGGACCGTCGCCGTGGACACAGATGCTCTCGGCGTCGAGGGCGATCGTGCTGCCGTCGACGGCCTCGACCTCACCGGTCTCCACGTAGCGCTTCACCTGGCTCGCGGCGAACTCGAGATCGGTCTCGTGCTTGGCGCGCTGGAGGATGAGGCCACCGTCCGGGGCGTAGCTGAGGTCCGGGTAGATCTCCCCCACGACGCGGATCCCGCGGGTCTTGGCCGCCGCCGGAAGCGCCGAGTCGGTCGGGGCGGGCCAGTAGAGCATGGGCTTGTCGGAGAGCTCGGCGATCGCGTCCGCCACCGCGGCGGCCAGGGTCTCGTCGGTACGCAGCACCGAGTAGAAGGCGCCGTGGGGCTTGATGTGGTGGAGCGTCATCTCGTTCACGCGAAGGGCCGCTTGCAGCGCGCCCACCTGGTAGACGACGTAGGAGTAGGCGTCTTCGGGGCTCAGGGTCATCGCCCGGCGCCCGAAGCCCAGCAGGTCCGGCAGCCCCGGGTGGGCCCCCACCGAGACGCCGTACTGCTTGGCCTTCTTCACCGTGTCGAGCAGGGTCAGCGGGTCGCCGGCGTGGAAGCCGCACGCGACGTTCGCGGTGGTGATGTGGGGCATCATGCCCTCGTCGTCGCCCATCACCCAGTTGCCGAAGCTCTCGCCCATGTCGCAATTGATGTCCATGGAATCGATCATCGCCGACCTCCGACTCCCCAGTTGCCGAAGCTCTCGCCCATATCGCAGTGGTTGTCCATCGACTCGATCACGGTGACTCTCCTCCGCGCGGTTCGTCCGAGCCCAGGATACCCCGGCGCCCTCCTCCACCCCACGGGGTTGCGAGGAACTTCGCCTGTGAGGTCGATGACTTCCGTGGCATCATCCGGCCCTGCGCGGCCGGGGGGCCGCATCCGCATCCTCCCCTCCCGAAGCCACGGAGACCGACCCCGATGAAGCTCGCCACCTTCTCCCACAACGGAACCACGCGCATCGGCCGGGTCGAGGGCGACGCGATCGTCGACCTCGCTTCCTCGGGTCTGCCCACCGAGATGTGTGCCTTCTTCGCCGCGGGCGAGGAGGCGAGCGCGGCCGCGGCGCGCGCCGACGGGCCGCGGATCGCGGTCGCCGAGGTGGACCTGCGACCGCCGGTGCTGCGACCGCCGAAATTCCTGGCCCTCGGCCTCAACTACGCCGACCACATCGCGGAGACCGGGATGAAGAAGCCCGAGTTCCCGATGTTCTTCAACAAGCAGTCGACCTGTGTCTCCGGCAGTGGCGACCCGATCCACCTGCCCCGCGCCTCGGACAAGCTCGACTACGAGGGCGAGCTCGGCATCGTGATCGGCAAGCGCTGTCGCCACGTCCCCGAAGATCGCGCCTCCGAGGTGATCGCGGGCTTTCTGATCGTGAACGACGTGAGCGTGCGCGACTGGCAGTTCCGCGCCCAGACGATGATTCTCGGCAAGGGCTGGGACACCCACGGCCCGATCGGCCCCTGGATCACCAGCCGCGACGAAGTGGGCGACCCCCACAGCCTCGAGCTCAAGACCTGGGTGAACGGCGAGCTCCGCCAACACTCGAACACCAAGCACCTGATCTTCGACTGCTACAACCTGATCGCGACGATCACGACGATGTGCACCCTGGAGCCCGGTGACGTGATCTCCACCGGAACACCGAGCGGAGTCGGGATCGGCTTCGACCCGAAGCGCTTCCTGGTGGCGGGCGACACCGTGCGGATCGAGATCGACGGCCTCGGAACCCTCGAGAACCCGGTGATCGACGAACCGGCGTCGACGGCAACTTTCTAGTCCCCCCAAGGAGCCATCATGCAGGAACTCTCCTCTCGTGTACTGACCCGCGGCCTCGTCTTTGGCGAAGGCCCCCGCTGGCGCGACGACAAGCTCTACGTGGCCGACATGCACGCCGAACGGGTCATCACCGTCGGGATGGACGGCGGCGTCGAAGAGGTGGTGCGTGTCCCCAACCGGCCCTCGGGTCTGGGCTGGCTCCCGGACGGGCGGATGCTGATCGTCTCGATGGAGGACGCCCAGCTCCTCACCCTCGAGGGCGGCGGGCTCAAGAGCTACTGCGACCTCGGGCCGCACTGTAGGTCGACCCCGAACGACATGGTGGTGGACGCGCAGGGGCGCGCCTACGTCGGGAACTTTGGCTTCGACCTCACCGCCGGCGCCGATCCGGAGAACGCCGAACTCGTGATGGTCGAGAACGGCGAGGCGCGCAAGGTCGCCGACGATCTCAACTTCCCGAACGGGACCGTGATCACCCCCGACGGACGCACGATGATCATCGCCGAGACCTTCGGGGCGATCCTCACTGCCTTCGACATCGACCCGAGCGACGGCTCGCTCTCGAACCGCCGCGTGTGGGCCCCGCTCGGCGAGCGCACCCCCGACGGCATCTGTCTCGACGCCGACGGGGCGGTGTGGGTGTCGAGCTTCATGACCGGGGAGTACATCCGCGTCCGCGAAGGCGGCGAGATCACCCACGTGGTGAAGACCGAGGGCAGCCACCCCGCGGTGGCCTGTATGCTCGGCGGGCCCGACGGCCGCACGCTCTTCATGCTGACCGCCGACACCGACGTCGAGCGTCTCGCGAAGAGCGACTCCGAATGCCGGATCGAGGTGTGCGAGGCGCCGGCGGCGCGGGCGGGCCTGCCGTAGACGCCCACACCCCGGCGGCGAGATGAGGGTTCCGGTCCTGCTCGCGGGCGGCTCGGGGAGTCGGCTCTGGCCGCTCTCCCGCGAGCTCTACCCCAAGCAGCTCCTCGCCCTCCGCGGCGACGCCACGCTGCTCCAGGAGACCGCCCGGCGGCTGGCCCCGGCGGAGCGAGCGATCGCGGTGTGCAACGAAGCCCACCGCTTTCTGGTGGCCGAACAGCTGCGCGACCAGCTCGAGCCGGCCACCGTGCTCCTCGAGCCGGTGGCCCGCAGCACCGCCCCCGCGGCTGCGGCGGCGGCGTTCCTCGCTCGCGAGCACGGCGACGACCCCGTCCTGGTGGTCGCGCCGGCGGATCACGTCATCGAGGACGTCGAGGGCTTTCGGGCCGCACTCGAGCGCGCCGAGGAGGCGGCGCACGAAGGCCACCTGTGTCTGCTCGGGGTCGTGCCCGGCGGCCCGGAGACCGGCTACGGCTACATCGGCTCCGAGGAGCGGGGCACGGGACCCCGTCCGGTGACCGAGTTCGTCGAGAAGCCCGATCGCGCCAGCGCCGAAGGTCTGATCGCGTCGGGCGGCTACCTGTGGAACGCGGGCATCTTCGTGTTTCGAGCCTCGCGTTACCTCGAAGAGCTCGAGCGTCACGCGCCGGCGATCGCCGAGGCGTGTCGCCGCGCCGTCGACGCCGCCGAACGCGAGCGGGACTTCGTACGTCTCCACCCCGAGCACTTCGCGTCCTCCCCGAGCGACTCGATCGACTACGCGGTGATGGAGCGGACCGACGCCGCGGTGGTCGTCCCGATCGACGTGGGCTGGAGCGACGTCGGCACCTGGGACGCGCTGCACACGGCGTCGCCGGGTGACGCCGACGGCAACGTCCAGACCGGCGATGTCCTCGCCATCGAGTGTCGCGACAGCCTCCTCCACTCGAACGGTCGTCTGGTGGCGGCCCTCGGTCTGCGCGACCACGTCGTGGTGGAGACGGCCGACGCCGTCCTGGTGGCGCCCCGCGACCGCGCCCAGGACGTGAAGCGGCTGGTGGAGGTGCTGCGACGGGACGGGCGCAGCGAGGGCAGCCAGCACCGCCGCGTGCGCCGGCCCTGGGGCAGCTTCGAGAGCCTCGACACCGGCGAGGGCTTCCAGGTGAAACGCCTCACCGTGTTCCCCGGCGCCGTCCTGTCCCTGCAACGGCACGCGCAACGCGCCGAACACTGGGTGGTGGTCGCGGGTCGCGCGCGGGTCACGCTGGACGACGCGGTCGTCGAGCTGGGCGAACGCGAGTCGATCGACATCCCCGTCGGCGCGGTCCACCGGGTCGAGAACCCGGGGACGACCCCGCTCCACATCATCGAGGTCCAGAGCGGCGCCTATCTCGGCGAGGACGACATCGTGCGGCTCGAGGATCGCTACGGGCGCACCGGGCGCAGCGACTGAGACGACCTAGACGATTCCCCGCTCGCGCAGCGCCGCGATCCGTTCGGCGGGAAGACCGAGCAGCCCGCCCAGGATCTCTTCGGTGTGCGCTCCGAGCTCCGGCCCGACCCAACGCACGCCACCCGGGGTGTCGGTGAGCTTGGGGAAGACGTTCTGCATCGCGATCTCGCGGTCTCCCTTGTAGAGCATGCGCACGATCGCCTCCCGCGCCTTGAAATGCGGGTCCTCGAGCATCTCGGGAGCGCGGTACAGCGTGCCAAAGGGAACGGCGTGCTCCTCGAGGGCGTCGCAGACCTCCTGTGCGGTGCGGGTGACGGTCCACGCCGAGACGATCTCGTCGAGCTCCGCCTGCTTCTCTCCCCGCACCGCGTGGAGACCGAAGCGCTCGCGGCTCGCCAGCTCGGGCTGTCCCATGGCGTCGGCCATACGTCGAAAGACGGTGTCCTGGTTGCCGGCGATCAACACCAGCTTGCCGTCGGCGGTCGGGTAGACGTTGCTCGGGGCGACCTTCGGCAGGATCGCCCCCGAGCGCTCGCGGATGTGTCCGCCGAGCTGGTACTCCGGGATCAACCCCTCCATCACGGTCAGCACCGACTCGTAGATCGAGGCGTCGACGACCTGGCCGCGCCCGGTGTGCTCCCGGGCGTGGATCGCCATGATCGCACCGAGAGCGGCGAAGGTGCCGGCCAGGGTGTCGCCGATGCTCACCCCGGCGCGGCTCGGGGGCCGCGTGGGATCGCCCATGACGTAGCGCAGCCCGCCCATCGCCTCGCCCACGGCGGCGTAGCCGGGGCGCGAGGCGTAGGGCCCGGTCTGGCCGAAGCCCGAGACCCGCACCATCACGATCCGCGGGTTGACCTCGCGAAGCGCCTCGTAGCCGAGCCCCCAGCGCTCCATCGTCCCGGGGCGAAAGTTCTCGAGGACCACATCCGCCTGGGCGACGAGCTGGCGCAGCAGCGACTGCCCCTCCGCTTCGCGCAGATTCAAGGTGATCGACTTCTTGTTGCGCGCGAGCACCGGCCACCAGAGCGCCTCGCCGTCGACCTTGGCCTGGCCGTAGCCCCGCATCGGGTCGCCGCTCCCCGGCGTCTCGACCTTGATCACTTCGGCGCCGAAGTCCGCGAAGAGCGACCCGCAGAAGGGGCCGGCGAGCAACACGCCCGTCTCGACGACCCGCAGGTTCGCGAGGGGCCCCCGCTGGTGGAACACGCCGCTCTCCCCGCTCATGGCCTTCCCGTATACTTTGCCGGCTGCGCGGGAGCAACACCCGTCCCGTGGGGTGCACCGCCTCGCCGCGAAAGGACCCGCCGTGAACACGAGCCGCGACCGTATCCTCACCACCCACGTCGGCAGCCTCCCGCGGGCCAAACGGCTCTCCGAGCTCCTGATCCAGCACGAGGACGGTCAGGACGTCGACCTCGGCGAGCTCGACCGTCTCGCCGGGGAGGGCGTCCGCGACGTGGTGGCGCGGCAGGTGGCGGCGGGGGTCGACGTGGTGAACGACGGCGAGCAGCCCCGGGTGGGTTTCCAGACCTACGTCGCGCAACGGCTCGAGGGCTACGGCGGGGCCAGCGAGCGCGACGGATTCAAGGACATGACCGACCACCCGGACTTTCTCGAGATGCTCTTCCAGCGGATGGCGACGGCCAAGGTGATGGACGCGCCCAAGGCGATCGCCGAGGTCGAGTACGTCGATCTCGGGCCCGCCAGACGCGAGTGCGACTTCTTCGACGCCGCGTTGAAGGAGCACGAGGGGCGTTACACCGAGACCTTCATGACGGCGGCGTCGCCGGGGATCGTGTGCACGACGCTGCGCAACGGCTTCTACGACAGCCACGAGGCCTACGTGCGCGCGGTGGCCCGGGAGCTCAAGAAGGAGTACGAACTCATCGTGTCGCGCGGCTACCTGCTCCAGCTCGACTGCCCCGACCTCGCGATGGAGCGTCACTGTATGTTCCAGAACCACACGACGGCGGAGTTCCAGGAGATCGTGGCGCTCCACGTCGACGCCATCAACAGCGCGGTGGAGGACATTCCCGCCGATCGCATCCGTCTCCACGTGTGCTGGGGCAACTACGACGGCCCCCACGACAGCGACGTCGCGATGGGCGACATCCTGCCGCTCCTCTACGAAGCCAAGGTGGGCGCCCTCTCCCTCGAGTTCGCCAACCCGCGTCACCAACACGAGTACATCGAGCTGAAACGCCATCCGCTGCCGGACTCGATGGTGCTCCTCCCCGGCGTGATCGACTCCACGATCAACTACCTCGAGCACCCCCAGGTGGTGTGCAACCGCATCCTCGAAGCCGTCGACGCGGTGGGCGACCGCAGCCGGGTGATCGCGGGCTCCGACTGCGGCTTTGGCACCTTCGCCGGGTGGGAGCTGATCGCGCCCTCGGTGGCGTGGAAGAAGTTCGACGTGCTCGTCGAAGGTGCGCGTCTCGCGAGCGAGCGTCTCTGGGGATAGCCCGTGACCCAGTACTTCTGTGGCATCGACATCGGTGGCACCTTCACCGATTGCGTCGTGGTGGACGAGGCCGGACGTGTCGTCACCTGCAAGGTGCCGTCGACACCGGGGAACTTCGCCGAGGGCATGCTCTCCGCGGTCGACCGTGTCGCGGAGCGTCTCGGACTGGCACCGCAGACGCTCTGCGAATCGCTGGCGCTCCTCTCCCACGGCACCACCACGGGCACCAACGCGGTGATCCAGAAACGCGGCGCCAAGGTGGGGCTCCTCACCACCAAGGGACACAACGACGTCATCCACATCATGCGCGGTTCGCGCGGGCTCGACGGGCGCGACATCCGGCTGGTGGTGCACATCCCCGAGAGTCAGAAGCCCGACCCGTTGGTGCCCAAACGGCTGATCCGGGGCATCTCGGAGCGGGTGGACTGCTTCGGCGCCGAGATCGTCGCGCTCAACGAAGCCGAGGTGCGCCGCGCGGTGGCCGAGCTCCACGCGGCGGGCGTCGAAGCCATCGCCGTCTGTTACCTGTGGTCCTTCCTCGACCCGAGCCACGAGCGCCGCACCCGGGAGATCATCGAGGAGGAGGCCCCCGGGCTCTACGTGAGCTGTTCGAACGAGCTGGTTCCGAAGTGGGGCGAGTACGAGCGCACGACGGCGACGGCGCTCAACACCTACATCGGCCCGGTGACGAGCGCGTACCTCGCGACGATCGACCGCGAGCTCCAGGACAAGGGCTACCGCGCGCCGCTCCAGATCACCCAGTGCGCGGGCGGGACGATCTCGGTCGCGAAGGCCCGCGAGGCGCCGCTCCTCACCCTCGACTCGGGACCGGTCTCCGGGGTGATGGGCTCGAAGTTCCTGGGCGACCTGTGCGGCACCCCCAACGTCATCACCACCGACATGGGCGGGACCTCCTTCGACGTCGGGATCATCCACGAGGGCCGGCCGGCCTCCTCGTACCGCAGCATCGTCAACCAGTACGAGTACTACCTGCCCAAGGTCGACATCCAGGCGATCGGGAGCGGGGGCGGTTCGCAGGTGTGGATCGACGGGGTGACGGGCAGCCTCCGGGTCGGCCCGGAGAGCGCGGGCGCCGACCCGGGACCCGTCTGCTACAGCCGCGGTGGCGAGGTGCCGACGGTCACCGACGCCGACCTCGTGCTCGGCTACCTCGACGGCGAGAACTTCGCCGGCGGGACCATGCGTCTCGACCGCGACGCCGCCGCGGCCGCCCTCGAGCCGATCGCCAAGCAGCTCGGTCTGTCGCTCTTCGAGTGCGCCAGCGGCGTCGCCCAGATCGCCGAGTTCCAGATGGCCGACCTGATCCGCAAGGTCACGATCCAAAAAGGCTTCGACCCGCGCGACTTCGTGCTCTTCGCCTTTGGCGGCGCGGGCCCGGTCCACGCGGCGGTCTTCGCCCGCGAGCTCGGCATCGATCGCGTCGTCGTCCCCCAGCGCGAGACCGCGTCGGTGTGGTGCGCCTTCGGCGCCGTGTCCTCGGACATCCTGCACCTCGACGAGCGGGTCGAGATCACGCGTTCGCCCTTCGACCCCGGACGCATCTCGGCCATCCTCGGCGAGCTGCGCGAGCGCGGTGCCCGCCAGCTCGAACGCGACGGCGTCGCCCCGGATCGCCAGCGCTTCGCCTTCTCGGTGGACATGCGGCACCGGGGGCAGATCAACGAGGTCGAGGTGGAGCTGTCGGGCGACCGGATCGCGAGCGCCGATCTCCCAGCCCTCGAGCGGGCCTTCGTCGAACGCTACGAGCTCCTCTACGGCCAGGGCGCCTCGCTCCCCGGCGCGACCCTCGAGATCGTGACCTTCCGCAGCCGCGCGAGCGCGGCGCTTCCCAAGCCGGTGCTCGGCGCCCAGGAGCTGGTCGGCGAGACGCCCCCCGACGCCGCGCGACGTCCCTCGCGTTCGATCTACTGGGCGGAGCTCGGAGAGCCCGCCGAGAGCGCGATCTACGACGGGGCGGCGCTGCTCCCGGGAAACCGGGTAGCGGGACCGGCAGTGATCGAAACCGAGGCCACCTCGGTGGTCGTCCACCCGGACCAGGTCTGCGCCGTCGACCGCTTCGGCAACTTCGAGCTTCGGGTCTAGGAGGGGAAGCGTGACACGTGTCAGCGAGCTCCCGATCGGCGAATTCGACGGCGTGAAGCGCGGCTACGTGCCGCCGCGTGAGCTCCGCATCCACGGGTCGTTGCGGCTCCACCGCGACGCCGAGACCGAGCTCGACCCGGTGACCTACGAGGTGGTGCGTCACAACCTGTGGAACATCAACGAGGAACACGGCAGCACGATCCAGCGCATCTCCGGGTCGCCGGTCGCGATGTACGCCCTCGACCTCAACCCCTCGATCCTCACCGAAGACGGCGAGTTCGTCTACTTCGGCCCCTACATGCAGTACATGTCCGGGGTCACCGACACCCAGGTGAAGTGGATCCTCGAGCACCGCAGCGACAACCCGGGGATCCGCGACGGCGACATGTACCTCGCCAACGACCCCTGGGTGGGCGCCGCCCACCAGATGGACGTGATGTTGATCGCCCCGGTCTTCCACGAGGGCGAGCTCTTCTGTTGGGTGACCAACTGTCTGCACCAGTACGATATCGGGGGCATCACCCCGGGGAGCTTCTGTCCCTCCGCCGAGAGCGCCTTCGACGAGGGGATCCTGATCCCGCCGGTTCGTATCGTGGAAGACGACGTGGTGCGCAAGGACATCGAGGAGCTCTACCTGCGTTCTTCGCGCAAGCCCGAGATGGTCGCCCTCGACTTCCGCGCCCAGCTCGCGGGGAACGTCACGGCCAAGAAGCGGGTCCACGCGCTGATCGACCGCTACGGAGCCCGCACGGTCAAGGGTGTGATGAAGCGGGTCGTCGACAACGCCGAGCAGGCCTTTCTGCGCAAGCTCGAGACGCTCCCCGACGGCGTGTGGCGCGACCGCACCTACGTCGAGGCCTGCCGCCCCGGAGACCGGCGCACCCACCGCGTGAACCTCGAGCTCGAGAAACGCGGAGACACCCTGATCTTCCGCAACGACGGCACCGCGCCCCAGGACGGCGCGATGAACGCCACCTACTCGGGCTGGCGCGGGTCGTTGATC
>JANQRO010000598.1 GCA_028284525.1 Myxococcota bacterium
CAGCCCCGCGCACCTTGTCCTCGACCTCGGGCATCTGCCCCTCGATTCCGAAGGCGCCGCCCAGCACGCCGATGCGCAGTCCCCCGGCCCCGGCAACAGGGGGCCCGGACGGCTGTCTACCGCGACACCCTGGACGCCGGGGCCGGGGGACTGCGCATCGGCGTGCTGGGCGGCGCCTTCGGAATCGAGGGGCAGATGCCCGAGGTCGAGGACAAGGTGCGCGGGGCTGCCGACGCGCTCGCCAAGCTCGGCGCCGACGTGGAACGGGTCGACGCCCCGCTCCAGACGCTCGCCGGCGCCGTGGGCTTCGGCACGCTCCAGTCGCTGGTGCACGACGCGTTCTACGGCGGAGGCTTCGGGCTCGGGGCGGCCAACCTCCAAGTGCCGAGCTACGCCGAGCGGACCCGCACGCTCTGGGAGCGCGCCGACGAGTTCCCCGCCAACGTGAAGACCCTGCTGCTGACCAGCGCGGTGTTGGACGAGCAGGCGGGCTACCGCTACCTGGCGCTCGCGCGCAACCTCACCCGCGAGCTGCGTCGCCAATACGACGAGCTGCTCACTCGGGTCGACCTGCTCCTGCTTCCCACCTCGCCGATCACGGCGCCGCCCATTCCCGAGCCCGACGCGTCGGCCGCGGTGATCTACAACACCGCGTACGCGACACTCACCCACACCTTCGCCTTCAACCTCACCCAGCACCCCGCCCTGAGCGTGCCCTGTGGCCTGGTCGACGGGCTCCCGGTCGGGCTGATGCTGGTGGGACGGCACTGGGACGAGGCCACCCTCTACCGCGCCGCCCACGCCTTCGAGCAGGAACGCGATTGGCGCGAGCGCTGAGGGAAGGGGGACCATGCGCGCTAGCGCGCGTCGAGGACCTCACGGATCCGGCGCAGCGCTTTCAGGTGGCCGGCGGCGTCGAGGTCGCCGCCGAGGGTGCGCATGCACAGATGGGTGACGCCGGATGCCTCGCGGGCGGCAACGATCCCGGTCCACTCCGCCTCGCTGCGCCCGTGGATCCCGACGCCCGACTCGGCGCCGATGGAGGCCGGGTCCCTCCCGGCCCGCGAGGCGATCTCACCGATCGACGCCTGGGCCGCGGGGAACTCCTCGGGCTCGCAGAGCGCGAACCACCCGTCGGCGTGGCGCCCGATCCGCTCGAGCACCGGCGCGGAGGGAACGCCGGGGGTCCCGCCGATCCACATCGGGATCGGGCGCGCGGGGCGCGGGTCGATCCCGACGCCCCGCACCGTGTCGAACTCCCCCTCGAAGTCGACGCTCTCTTCGCTCCAGAGTCGTCGCAGCAGCTGCATCTGTTCGCTGCAACGCCGCCCGCGGGTGCGGAAGTCCTGGCCGAGGGCCGCGTACTCGTCCGCGCTCCCGCCGACCCCCACGCCGAGGCGGAGCCGCCCGCCGCTCAGCAGATCGACGCCCGCGGTGAGCTTCGCGAGCCACACGGTCTGGCGGGCGGGGAGCACCAGGACCGAGGGCACCAGCTCGATCTCGCGGGTGCAGGCCGCCAGGTAGCCCAGCAGGGTGAGCGGCTCGTGAAGATGCCCCGAGTTCGGCCGCGCGATCTGGTCGGGGATGCGCAGATGGGTGAAGCCCAGCGCTTCGGCCGCCTGCGCGAATTCGCGGATCGCGGGCACATCGTCCCGCAGCTCCCGCACGGGGAGCGAAACGCCAATCTTCATGGAGTGATTTCCGTTCTTTTATGGGTAGTTCTGGACGATCTCTCGACCGAATTCCACGACGCTGTCGGCCACGTGATCCCACGCCGGTGAGATCGCAAAGTCGCTCAGCCCCGCGGCCTCGAGCGCGTGGAGACGCTCGAGCACCTGATCCCGGAGGCCGGTCAGGCTCATCGCACGGATCGCGTCGGCCGTGATGAACGCGTCTTCGCCCGGGTGCAGAAAGCGCGAGTGGGTGGTGTGGATCTCCTCCCAGCGCTCGTCCAGGTAGCGCCGGTAGGCCGGCGTCAGGAAGGCGTCCATGAAGGGCGGCACCTCCCGGCCGGCCTTCCTCTGCTCGTAGGCATAGTGGAGCGCCACGGCGATGCGCGGGCCGACCCGGGCTTTCACGCGGTCGCTGTCGATCGGCTCTCCCGGATGCGTCACGCAGGCGATCCCCACGGTGGCGACTGCGTAGTCGGCGGGCTTGCCGCCCCGTGTCTCCCACCCCCGGGCCACCTCGCCGAGGTTGTTGGCGAGCGCCTTGGGGTCGAGAAGGCTGATGGTGATGACCCCGTCGCCGAGCTCCCCCGCCAGCGCCTGGGCGCGAGGGTGGGATGCCGCGAGGTAGATCGGCACCGGGTCGTGGATGTTGATGTAGCCGTGCTCGGTGTCCTGGAAACGAATCTCGTTGGCGTAGCCGCGGGCGCGGAATTCGACGCTCTCGCCGCGCAGCAAGCCCCGACAGACGTCGACGCTGTGTCGAAACGCCGCGATCGTCGCCGGCGGGATCCCCATCGCTCGCCAGGCCGTGTGCCCCGCGCCGATCCCGAGCACCACGCGACCCGGCGCCATCTGGTTGATCGTCGCGATCGAGTGGGCGATCACCGGCGCGATGCGGGTGTCGACGACGGTGATCATCGTGCCGAGCCCGATGCGTTCGGTGTGCTCCGCCGCGAGGGTCATACACGCGTAGACGTCGGAGGCGATCAGCTGGGAATCGATGAACCAGGCGTGGTCGTAGCCCATCTGCTCGGCCAGCACGGCGTGCTTCCAGCTCCGTCCGATGTGCGATTGAAAACTGACCCCAAAGCGCATGGCGCCTCCCCTCGCGGTCCGGGCCTACCCTACCATCCCGGGGCACCCCGCCACCCGGTCCGCGCCACGGCATCGCCCGGGCGTCCCAGCGCGGCCTTCCGGAGGTCCGATGACGAGAGCCCTACTCCTGGTGGTCGCGATCCTGTCGGCGAGCGCCGCGGCCGCGGCCGACGCACTCCCCACCAAGCCCACCCTGAGCCTCGACGCCGCCAAGCGGGCGGCAGACGGTTGCGAGGCCATGGCCCGCGAGAAGGGCTGGAAGATCAACATCGCGATCGTCGACGACGGCGCCCACCTCGTGCTCTTTCGCCACATGCCCGGGAGTGCCCTGATCAGCCGCGACATCGCCATCCGCAAGGCCGAGAGCGCGATCAAGATCCCGCTGCCGACCCGCGCTCTCGGCGAGCGCGCCTACGGCACGGGGGGCAAGCCCGCCGCCGCGCCGGGTATCGCCGCGATCGGCGGCCTCACCCTCTTCCCCGGCGGCCTGCCGATCAAGGCGGGGTCGACCCCGGTCGGGGGGATCGGTGTCAGCGGCGCCACCGGAGACCAGGACGAGGAGTGCGCCCAGGCGGGTCTCGACGCCATCACCGATCTCCTCGGGGGCTAGCCCTGACCCCCCGACGATTTCCATCCGGAGGGGGGTCCGCGGCGTCAAAGCGGTCTGCCGTTGGAGACTTGCACGCGGGGTTGCCGCTCGCCTGCCGACCCGCCGCGGCGAGATTCGCGCGTCACCCAAGTGCGCCTCGGCGCGACCCACCTCCAGAGGCCCCTCCCTCCTCCTCTGCGGGCCCGAGGAGAGACCGCGCGTGACGCCCCGACTTCTGTTGATCGGACTCGATGCGGGCGACCTGCACTTCATCCGCTCCCATGCGGACGCCCTGCCCACCCTCCGGCGTTTTTGCCGGGACGGCCGAACCATCGAGACCCAGAGTCCGGTGGGACTGAGCGGCTCGGTGTGGCCCACCTTCTACACGGGAACGCCCCCCGGCGAACACGGCATCTACCAGCATCTGGTCTGGGACGCCGAACGGATGGGGATGCGTCTGATCGCTCCCGACTGGTGCCACCAACGCCCCTTCTGGGCCGATCTGGAGACCCAGGGACACCGTGTCCTGGTGATGGACGTCCCGTACTCCTTCACGGGGCACCTGCAGCGCGGTATCGAGATCGTCGACTGGGGCACGCAGGGGCAGACCCAGCCCTTCTACTGCAGCGACCCCGCGCTCTCCCGTCGGATTCGGCGCGAGTTCGGGTCGAGCCCGATCGGTCGCGAAACCCCGGTGCACAAGACCCGCCGGCAGCTCGACAAGGTGCGGCGCAGCCTGATCGCCAGCGCCGAGGCCAAGACCGCCCTCACCGAGATGCTGTTGCGCGAAGTCGACGCCGACGTCCTGATCACCGTGTTCGGCGAGACCCACCGCGGTGGCCACGCCCTCTTTGGCCTCGAGTCGGAGGAGACATCGCCGCTTCTCGACGTCTACGCGGCCGTGGACCGGGGGATCGCGCGTATCCTCGAAGGGACCGATCTCGCCGAGACCACGGTGATGGTCTTTGCGGTGCACGGGATGACCCGGGACGACGCCCAGAGCCACGCGGTGCGGCCGGTGCTCAGCGAGATCAACCGTCGCTTCGTCGAGGAACACCTCGGGCTCCGCGTCCCGGCGTCCGGGCAGAGCGGCCTGGTCCGCGCGCTGCGGCGCACGGTTCCCGCGCGTCTCCAGCTCGCGGTCGGGGAGATGGCCCCGGACGCGGTGCGGCGCTGGGTCGTGGAGCGGGAGTTGATCGGCGGCTTCGACTGGTCGACCACGCCGGGCTTTGCCTTGCGCACCGACATCCGCTCGGAGCTCCGTCTGAACCTGCGGGGCCGCGAGGCGAAGGGGCTGCTCGAGCCGGGCTCGGCCGCTCACCGCGCCTACGTCGACACCCTGCGCGAGACCTTCCTGGGGCTCCGGGACGCCGACAGCGGCGCATCCCTCGTCGACGAGGTGCTCGACATCCGCGAGCTCTACCCGGGCACCCGCTGCGACGCATTGCCGGATCACGTCATCACCTGGCACCGCGAACCGTCTGCGCGACGGCTGCACGCCCCGGGGATGGAGACCCTCGAGCTCACGCCGGTGGGGGCCCGCGGCGGCGATCACACCGACTTTGGCTTCGCGATGCTGCTGGGCCCCGCGGCCGAGCGCGGCGAGCTGCCGCCGCTGAAAGAGACCCACGAGTTCGCCCGTTTCGTGTCGGGCATCGCGGCGCTCGGCGCCGCGGGCTGAGCGCCTAGCCGCGCACCCATACGACGAGCCCCAGCGCGAGCAACGCGAAGCCGGGCAAGCGGGTCACCCACGGGCCCTCGGGCACCACGCGCTCGAGCAGGATGAACACGCTGATCGCCGCCATGGCCAGCACGCTCATCGCGCCCCCCGCGAACATCAACAGCATCAGCATCCAGCAACAGCCCACGCAGTAGGCGCCGTGACGCGCCCCCATCTCGAGCGCCCCCGCCGCCCCGGGGCGCCAGTGCTCGAGGACGAAGCCCAGCGGGCTGCGACAGTGGCGGAGACAGGCGTCCTTCCACGGCGTGAGCTGATACGCCCCCGCGGCGACGAGGACGCCACCCCCGACCGCGGGCGCGAGAGCGAGCCCCTCCCCGACGAGCCAGCCACTGCGGTGGAGCGCCCACTGGAGCGACGCGGCGAGCAGGCCGAAGGCAGACCACACGCCCAGGTAGCCCGACGCGAAGAGCGCCGGGTAGGCGCCCTCCGACCCGCGGCCCACGCGGTCGACGGCGCGGGCCGTCGGCAGCACCGCCGGCATCATCATCGCCACCATCATCACCACCCACATGAGGGCGGTCGCGACCAGGTAGGGGCCGGCCGCGTCGGGTCGCATCATCGGGTGGACGATGCGCGCGATCGGACCCTCGCCACCCATCTGCCCCATCGCCCCTTCGAGGGCGATGAGCGTGCCCCAGGCGAGGGCCGCCACCGCGACCAACGCGATCCAGGGAAGCCAGACGAGAAACGGCCCCGAGGCGGCGGAGCCGGGCGGGCTCACCCAGGCCCACCGTGCCAGTCGAAGGGGGCGAAGTGACCGTTGGTACGGTCGGGCTCACCCTCCCACTCGATCCCGAAGGCGCGAATCACGTTGCGTGCGGCGGTGGCGAGATTGAGCCGCGGGGTCACCGGGTGGG
>JANQRO010000002.1 GCA_028284525.1 Myxococcota bacterium
CCTCCTCGTGGCCGACGGGAACGTAGAGACGGCGCCCCGCGCCGAGCGCCAGCGCCAACCCCACCGGAGGCTCGCGTTGCGCGCCCTCGACCCCGAGGAGGCGCCCGTGCTGGCGGCGATCGGGAGCCCCGAGAGCGCGCTCCGCGAGCCTCCGGTGGGGTTGGCGCTGGCGCTCGGCGCGGGGCGCCGTCTCTACGTTCCCGTCGGCCACGAGGAGGGGGAGAACGTCGACCCCGCGGACCTCGCCGCCGCCCTCGAGGAGCCGCTCGGGGAAGGGCGTTGGGGAGGGCGCGACACCAAGCTCCTTCAGGTGTGGTTCGGCGAGTACGGCGTCTTCCCAGCGCCCCCGGCCTTCGATCTGGGGCTCGCGGCGTTCCTCGTCGACCCGGCGGCGGCGCGTCACAGCGCCGCCCTGGCCTCCCAGTATCTCGGGCGCAGCATCGCCACCTGGGAGGACTTCGCCGGCCGCGGGGCGAAGGCCACCCCTGCGGCGGGGCGCGCGCCGGGGGACGGCGCGGCGTGGGCGGGAGACGAAGTCGCCGCGCTTCGCGAGTCCGCGCCGCTCCTCCACGCGCAGCTCGAACGCGACGGCAGCGATGCGCTCTATCGCGAGGTCGAGCTACCGCTCACCGCCGTGCTGGCGGCGATGGAGCGGGCGGGCGTGCGCATCGACGAGGACGCGCTCCGGGCGCTCTCCAAAGAGTACGAAGGCGAGCTCGCGACGATCGAGGCCGAGATCCACCAGCTCGCCGGCGAGAGCTTCGCGATCAACTCGCCCAAGCAGCTGCAACACATCCTCTTCGAGAAGCTCAAGCTCCCCGTGGTGCGCAAGACCAAGACGGGGTTCTCCACCGACGAAGGGGTGCTCGAGCAGCTCTCCTCCCAGCACGCCTTGCCCGAGAAGGTGTTGCGCTTCCGGCGTCTCGCCAAGCTCAAGAGCACCTACGTCGACGCCCTGCCGCGGCTGGTCTTGCCGACGACGGGAAGGCTGCACCCGACCTTCAACCAGGCGGGCGCCGCCACGGGGCGGATGTCCGCCGCCAACCCCAACGTCCAGAACATCCCGATCCGCACCGAGCAGGGGCTGCGGATCCGCGAGGCGTTCATCCCGCGCGACGGAGCACTGCTGCTCTCGGCGGACTACTCCCAGGTCGAGCTGCGCATCCTCGCCCACTATTCCGAGGACGAGAGTCTGCTCGAGGCGTTCCGCGCCGGCGAGGACATCCACCGGCGCACCGCGGCCGGAGTACTCGGCATCGAGCCCGAGGCGGTGAGCGACGAACAGCGCGCCCGCGCCAAGGCGATCAACTTCGGCATCATCTACGGCTCGACCGCCTTTGGAATCGCCAACCAGTTGGGCATCGCGTCGGCCGAGGCCCAGGAGACCATCACCGCCTACTTCGAACGCTACGCGGGGGTGCGGCGCTTCCTCGACGAGAGTGTCGAGCAGGCCAAGAGCCGAGGCTTCGCCCAGACCCTGCTCGGGCGTCGGCGGTATCTCCCCGACCTGGGCTCGCGCAACCGGGTCCTGCGCAACGCCGCCGAGCGGATGGCGGTGAACTCGGTGATCCAGGGCACCGCGGCGGATCTGATGAAGCGCGCGATGGTGTCGGTGGCGCGGGCCCTCGCCGAGCGGCCGGAGCTCCAGGTCGACATGATCCTCCAGGTCCACGACGAGCTCGTCTTCGAGGTCGAGCCCGACCAGAGCGACGCGCTCGCGGCGCTCGTGCGGGAGCGGATGGCGGGAGCCGCCGAGTTGCGGGTTCCCCTCGACGTGGACGTCGGCGTCGGGCCCAACTGGCGCCTCGCTCACTGAGCGACGTCCCCGATCCCCGGGGGAGCCTCGCTACAATTTTTGAAACTTTTTGAATACCCCGGGAGCGAGCCCGTCGAATTCCCCGGTGCCGTGGTGCGTCGAGACGGCAACAACGGAGAGACGCGCTATGAGAATCTCGCCCACGACATCCAGGAGCTGGCCATGACCCGGGAGGTCGCGCTGGACCTCCGCGAATTTGGAGGCCTAACCTGGATGACCGACGCGACCCGAGCGGAGGGGGGAGCCGCGGCGGTGCACCACGCCGAGACAGAGCCTCGCGACCTGAGCGACGCCGAGGCGATCGAACGCTCGAAGGGTGGCGACGCCACGGCCTACAAGGTCCTGGTGGACCGCTACCAGGGCCGGGCCTACCGCCTCGCCCTGCGCGTGCTGCGCGACGACGAGCTGGCCCGAGACGCCTGCCAGGAGGCCTTTCTCAAGGCCTATATGAACCTGGCCCGCTTCGAGGGCCGATCGAGCTTCTACACCTGGCTCTATCGCCTGGTCATGAACCTGTGTCTCGACCTCAAGCGGCGCGACCGCTCGGGCCGCTACGTGGACGTGCCCGAGCCGGCGGATCTCGAACGCATCGCCGGCTCCGACCGCGCCGTCACCGACGAGCTCGACTTCCGCGCCCACACCGAGGCCCCCGACCGGGCCGTCGAGCGGCGGGAACTGCGGACGGCGATGGCGCGGGCCATCGAGCAGCTACCGGCCAGCGCACGAGAAACCCTTGTACTCCGGGAGGTTGAGGGCCTGAGTTACGCAGAGATCGCCCAGGTGCTCGAGATCCCGAAAGGAACCGTGATGAGTCGTTTGCACTACGCTCGCAGGCGGGTCCAGGAGCTACTGCGAGAGGGCGAAGGTGTCGATCTGGAAGAGATCGCCCTGGCAGCCGCGGGAGGGTCCGATGAGACGAGGTAGCGTGTCCGAACGGCGCGATGCGATCGAGCGGGACCTCGACCTCTACTACGACGGTGAGCTCAGGGGGTTCCGCAAGTGGCGCTTCGAGCGCCTGCTGCGGCGCAACCCGGGCCTGCAGCGCGACCTCGAGACCCGCGGTCAGCTGGGTGCCCTGCTGCGCGACGCGGCCCCGGAGCCGGAGGCCCCCGACCTGTGGGCGGGAATCGCGGCCGAGATCGCAGCGACGAGCCGCGCCGAAGCCGCCGCCGAGCCCTCGTCCTGGCTGCCGTGGCTCCAGCCCCTGCGGCTCGGCCCGGTGCTGGTCGGCGCCGCGGCGGCGCTATTTCTGATGGTGCCCGCAAGCGAGGACCCGGTGGTGCAGGCCCAGGGCGTCGTCCGCTCGATCGTCTCCAAGGGCAAGCCGGTCGTGGTTCTGGACGATTCGGAAGAAGCTACCATCATCTGGTTCATGGATAACGACGTCGAGGCGACGGAGGAGGTGGTCGACGGTGTACGCGTCTAGGGGAGCTCCCACTGCGCGCGCACTCACCGCGGCCCTGGCCCTCGCGCTCGGGTCGGGTCTGGTGATGGCCGCTCCCTACGGCGCGATTGCCGAAGACGCCAAGCCGGCGGAATCGGCCAAGGGCGGGGAGAAGGAGCCCGTCGGCTTCCGCGTGATGGTGGGGCACCTCTCGCAGGAGCCCGGTCCCGTCGACCCGGAGTTCGAGTCGCTGCACCGCATCCTCGCCAAAGAGTTCCGTTACCAGAGCATGCGGATCCTGGCGATCCAGCAGATGATGCTGGAGCTCCAGGAGACGGGGGCGCTTCAGCTCCCGACGGGCAAACAGGTGCAGATTCGCCCGATGCACCTCGGCCAGCGCGGCGTCCTGGTCGCCATCGACATCGAGGACGCCGGTCAGCTCGACCTCCGCGTCCCCAACCAGCGACCCGTCGTGCTCGGCACCGAGAACTACGACGGCGGCAAGCTCTTCTTCACACTCCAGCCGGAGTACGAAGAGTAAGCAAGCACCTCGGCCGTAGGCCGTGGTGTGCAGCGTCGGCGTAGCCGACGCGAAGTCCACCAAGCGGAACAACGCCCGATCGTCGCGCCGCGTCCGGAACGCCCGGTCGCCCCGTCACCTCACCCGGTCGTCGGGAACGCGACGGAGGTGGTGACTCCCCCCGCGCACCGATCGGGTCTCTTCGACTTCGCCCTCCGGCCGGCGCGGAAGGGGCGGCGGTGGTCTTTCGCGGGCGGAGGGCCCACCCGCTTCGCGACGAAAGCCACTCAATACCTGGTTGACATCGTTCCTGACCCATGGGTACAATGAAATTGAAATTCACTTTCATTTTCAATTTGACCCCCTCCGATCCGCGAATGAACCCTCCGACGCCCGCCCGTGAGCCTCAATCCGCGCCTGTTGCGAGCGCCTGCCGCTGCACCTGCGGCGCACTCATGGCCCGGCTCGTGGAGACAGGGGTCGAGATCCGCTGCCGGCGCTGCAAGCGCACCCACGTGATTCCGCTCGAGGTGAGCCCGGGCGCATGATCGCGGGATTCCTTCGACATCTCAGAGGCCCGTGGCCTTGCGCCCAGAGCCCAGCCAGCTCCTCGTCCTGCGGGGAGCGGGGAGGACGATCTTGCTCGACAAGATCCTCCGGCTGGGCTGCGGCCTGGTCGTTTCCATGTCGGTAGCCGTGGTGGCTACGGCACCGCCGGTTGCGGCAGATCAGCACGAGGAGGATCGCGCTCTTGCCGAGCAGGATCGCATCCGCGCCCTCGAGGAGAAGGTCGAGCTCCTGACCAGCGAGCTCGCCAAGGTGAAGGAGGAGGTCGTCGTCCCCGACGAGCTCCCCCCCCTCGAGAGCTACCAGGGGCTCGGGCCCGCGGCCTCGAAGATCTACAGCGTGACCCGGGGGCTCTCGATCGGGGGCTACGCCGAGGCCTACTACCGGCGCAACGTCGACGACGAGAGCGAGGATCCGGGGGACGATCCCGACCGCACCGACGCGCTGCGCACCGTGATCTACGTCGGGTACAAGTTCAACGACTGGCTCACCTGGAACTCCGAGTTCGAGTTCGAGCACGCGACGACGTCGTCGACCCCCGACAGCAGCGGCGGCTCGGTCTCTGCCGAATTCGCCTTTCTCGACATGAACTACCGTCCCGAGCTGAACTTCCGGGCGGGTCTCCTGCTCGTTCCGGTCGGGTTCATCAACGAGATCCACGAATCGCCCTACTTCCACGGCACGATCCGACCGCAGGTCGAGCAACAGATCATCCCGACGACGTGGCGCGAGAACGGAGCGGGCATCTTCGGCACCCTCGGCGAAAACGTGGAGTACCGCGCCTATGTGACCGCCTCGCTCGATGGCCTCGGGGCGACCGCGTCGAACTACCGCGGCTCGCGCCAAAAGGGCAACCGGGAGCGGGCCGAAGATCTCGCGGTCTCGGTGCGGATCGACTGGACCCCCTTCGCCGGAGCGCTCTTCGGCGCGTCGATGTACACCGGCGAGATCGACCACGATCGACCCGGATACCCCGACGCGCGGCTCACCCTCTACGAACTCCACGCCCAGTACCGCAGCGGTGGGCTCGAGCTGCGAGGGCTCTTCGTCCAGTCCTTTCTCTCGAACGCGGCCGACCTGACCCGCGCCCTACGCGCGGATCCCGACTCCCGGATCTTCGGGACGGACCAGACGCTCTCCGATCACCTCGGTGGCTACGCGGAAGTGGCGTACGACATCTGGCCCCACCTGGGGCTCGATCGCGACTACTATCTCGCGCCCTTCTTCCGCTTCGAGTACTACAACACCCAGTGGGACACGCCGAGCGGACCGGAGTTCTCGGAGGACGGGACCAACGAGATCCGTCTCTACCATATGGGTCTATCCTTCAAACCCCACCCCCAGGTCGTCCTGAAGCTGGACTACCGCAACTTCCGGCCGGTCAAGGGGGGAAAATCGGACGATCTGCACCTGGGAGTCGGCGTTGCGTTCTAGTCGTTGGATCGCGGTGGTCCTGTCGGTCGCCGTGTTGGGCGCTTCTTCGGTCCAGGCCAGGGTGTTCCTCGGAAGGACGGACGCCCTGGCCTGGGCCTTTCCCGGTGTGGAGCGCATCGAAGAGCAGAGCCTCCTGCTGAGCGATGGCCAGCTCGACGAGATCCGCGCGCTGGGAGGGGGCGAGCGCGAATCGCGGCTGATCCGCTTCTACACCGGCTACGGCCCCGGCGACGCCGTGGTGGGCTACGCGTTGATCGACATCCACAACGTGCGCACGCTGCCCGAGGCGTTCTTGATCGTGCTGTCGCCCGAGGGCGAGGTCCAGCGGTTGCGGGTGCTGGCCTTCCACGAGCCCATCGAATACCTGCCCCCGGAGCGCTGGCTCGACCAATTCTCCGGAGCGCGGGGCAGCGCGCCGCTGCGCGTCGGGCGCGACGTCCACGGGATCGCCGGATCCACCCTCACCGCCTACGCGGTCACCGGCGGTATCCGCCGGGCGATCGCGCTATACCGGGTGCTCCTGTCCAAGGAGTGACCGTTTGCGCTTCGTCATCACCGGCGAGTGGTCTCGCAATCGCCTGCTGCAGACCATTGTCGTGTGTTACAGCGTCTATGTGGCGCTGCTCTGGGTGACGAACGCGCTGCTCTACTTCCACAAAATGAACCTCTACCCGAGCTCGGTGGTCCGCTACTACCTGGGCTCACCGGAAGAGTTCCTGAACCCGCGTTCCTATCAGGGTCTGCTCGAGGTGTCCCACTTCCACCTCTTCGCCATGGGGATGCTGCTGCTGGTGTTGACGCACCTGATGCTCTTCGTCCCGTTGCGCAGCGGGTGGAAGGCGCTGCTCATCGCCCTTCCCTTCGCCGCGGCGCTCCTCGACGAGGGGGCGGGGTGGCTCGTGCGATACGGTGGCGCGGCCTTCGCGCCGCTCAAGGTGGCGGGCTTCTTGCTGCTCCAGGGGAGTCTCGCGGCCCTGGTCGCGATTTCCCTGTGGGCCGTGTTCCGGGGGAGCGGCCGTCACTACCGGGGCGGCGGTGCGGGAGGGGCCGATGCCGGGCCCGCGGAGTGGGCGGCCCACGGCGATGCGGTGGACTGAACGCAGCCTCGGCCTGGCGCTGATCCTCGCGTGCTCCCCGGCCGCGCTCCCCGAGACCCTCGACGGGCGCTACGCGATGGGGAGCATCCTCGAGATCACCCTGGTGGGCGCCGACCGCGAGGCCGCCCAGCCCCTCTTCGAGGACCTGTTCGCCGAGGTCGCAGAGCTCGAGCGCTTGGCCTCGCGTCACGACCCCGCGAGCGCGCTCTCCGCGCTCCACCGGGAGGGCGCCACCTCGGACCTCGACCCCCGTCTGCGGGAGTTGCTCGAGCTGTCGATCCGCTTCCGCGAAGCGAGCGGGGGCGCCTTCGACGCGAGCATCGGGGCCTGGGTGGAGCTCTGGGTCGCGGCGGCGGAGCGCGGCCGGCTCCCGAGCGCGGGGGAGCGGCGCGAGACCGCGGCGCACACCGGGGCCGACGCCTTCGTCCTCGACGCGGCGGGTGGCGTCTCCCTCGCCGCCGGCGCGCGGATCGACCTCGGCGGGATCGCCAAGGGATACGCCCTCGACCGCTTGCGGGAGAGGCTCCCGGGGTCGCTCCACGGCGCGCTCCTGAATTTTGGGCAGAGCAGCTACTGGGCGATCGGACGGCCCGGCGACGGCGACACCTGGCGGGTGCTGCTC
>JANQRO010000007.1 GCA_028284525.1 Myxococcota bacterium
GCTCCTCGGCGTGATGGTGGCGGAGGTGCGCAAAGAGGAGATCAGCGAGGCGCTGGCGAGCATCTCGGGCACGTTCTTCGGCGTCTTCTACGTGGGGTGGCTGCTCTCCCATGTGATCCCGCTGCGCAATTTCGACGCGGTGGTCGCCAGCAAGTGGGGCGCCGAGGCGGCGGCGAGCCTCCACCCGGCGAGTGGCGCCTTCCTGGTCGTCTTCGCCGTCTCGACGGTAGTGGCCTGCGACGCCGGCGCCTATTTCGCGGGGCGCGCCTTCGGGCGGCGCAAGCTCGCCCCGCGGATCAGCCCCGGCAAGACCCTCGAAGGCGCGATGGGCGGCATCGCCGGGGGCGCGTTCGCGGCGCTTCTCAGCAAGGCGATCTTCGCGTGGCAGTGGCCCGCCCTCGGCGCGGCGATCCCGTGGTCGGTGGTGCTGCCCCTCGGCATCCTGCTCTCGATCGCCGGCATCATCGGCGACCTCGTCGAGTCGATGCTCAAGCGCGACGCCGCGATCAAGGATGCCGGCGCGTTGCTCCCCGGGATGGGCGGCGTCCTCGATCGGCTCGACTCGGCGCTTCTCGCGCTGCCGCTGATGTACTATCTCCTCCTGGGGTACACCTTTCTCCACATCGGGCTCCAATGATCGAGCGCTACACGCGACCCGAAATGGGCGACCTCTGGACCGAGGACGCCCGCTACCGCTACTGGCTCCAGGTGGAGCTCGCCGTGAGCGAGGTCCTCTGCGAACGCGGTGTGGTGCCGGCCGAGGCCATGGCCGAGATCCGCGAACGCGCCGACTTCGACGCGACCCGGATCGCCGAGATCGAGCGCGAGGTGCGTCACGACGTCATCGCCTTCCTCACCAACGTGGCCGAGTACGTGGGCCCCTCCGCCCGCTACGTCCACTACGGGATGACCTCGAGCGACGTGCTCGACACCGCCCTGGCCCTCCAGATCCGCGAGTCGGGCCAGGTGCTGCTCGCCGGGCTCGACCGGGTGCTGGCGGCCTTCCGCGCCCGCGCCCTCGAACACCGCCACACCCCGATGATGGGGCGCACCCACGGCATCCACGCCGAGCCCACGACCTTCGGGCTGAAGCTCCTGGTGATGCACGGGGCCTTCGCCCGCGGGCGCGAGCGGCTGGTGCGCGCCCTCGACGAGGCGAGCGTCGGGAAGATCTCCGGCGCGGTCGGGACCTTCGCCCACCTCGACCCCGAGGTGGAGGAGGCGGTGTGCGCGCGGCTCGGGATCGGCTTCGAGCCCGCCGCCACCCAGATCGTCCAGCGCGACCGCCACGCCGCCCTGGTGCAGGCCCTGGCCCTCGTGGCGTCCACGGTCGACCAGGCCGCGGTCGAGTTCCGCCACCTGGCCCGCACCGAGGTGCGCGAGGTGGAGGAGGAGTTCGGCGTCGGACAGAAGGGCTCGTCGGCGATGCCCCACAAACGCAACCCGTGGCGTTTCGAGAATCTCTCGGGGATCGCGCGGGTGGTGCGGGGCTACGCGTCGTCCGCCCTCGAGAATCTGGCGCTCTGGCACGAGCGCGATATCAGCAACAGCTCGGTGGAGCGCATCGTCCTCCCCGACGCGGTGATCGCCGTCGACTTCATGCTGCACCGGCTGGCCGGGCTGGTGGAGTCGCTGGTCGTCCACGCCGATCGCATGCGCGAGACCCTCGACGGCGCGCGCGGCCTGATCTTCAGCGGGACGCTGCTCCTGAAACTGGCCGAACGCGGCATCGCCCGGGAGGAGGCCTACCGGTTGGTGCAGGGCCACGCGATGCAGACCTGGGAGCAGGGCGGCCAGCTCCTCGAGCGCGTGATCGCCGATCCGGAGATCGGCCGTCTCCTCGACAAGTCGGAGATCGAGGCGGCCTTCGACCTCGAGCGCACCCTGCGCATCGTCGACGCGATCTTCGAACGCGCGCTGCGAGAACCGGGAGACACAAGGTGAAAGCCCACGTCGTCGTCACCCTGAAGCCCGAAGTCCTCGACCCCCAGGGCAAGGCGATCGGCCAGGCGGCCGGGAGCCTCGGCTACGACGGGGTCGCCGATGTGCGTCAGGGCAAGTTCTTCGAGGTCGAGCTCGATGCGGCCGACCGCGGCACCGCCGAGCGTCTGGTGGACGAGCTCGCCGAGAAGCTGCTCTCCAATCCCGTGATCGAGACCTATCGCATTCTGGCCATCACGCCGTCCTGAGGAGGAGACCCGACCGTGCCCGTGTCCCCCGAAGTGCTG
>JANQRO010000010.1 GCA_028284525.1 Myxococcota bacterium
GTCGAAGGTCTCGCCCGCCGCGACGACCCCGATCGCGAGGTCGCCGCTCTCGGCTTCCTCCACCTCGAACCCCGCGTCGCGCAGGGTGCGGCACGCAAAGCTCCGCACCCCCGGGTCGTCTTCGACGACCAGGACGCGGCCGCGACGGGCCGCGCCGTGGCAGGAGGCCTCCGGCACCGGTTCGGGTGGGGTCTGTGCGGGACAGGCCGGCAGCCAGATCGAGAAGGTCGTTCCCTTCCCCGGCGCACTCTCGACTCCGATGTTTCCGCCGTGCTGTTCGACGATGCCGTAGACCGTGGAGAGCCCGAGCCCCACACGCGATCCCCGTTCCTTGGTGGTGTAGAAGGGCTCGAAGATCCGCTCCTTCACGGCCGCGCTCATCCCGCAGCCGCTGTCCGAGACGATGATCGCGACACCCGGGGATCCCCCGGCGCTCGGCGCAGCCTCACCGCGGATCACGAGCTCGCCGCCAGAGGGCATCGCGTCCCGGGCGTTGACCGCCAGGTTCAACAAGATCTGCTGGAGCTGGATCGGGTCGGCACGCACCGCCTCCACGTCGTGTCCGAGCTCGAGATCGATCCGGATGTGCTCGGGGATCACCCGCTTCAGGATCCGGACGATCGCTTCGAGCTCGGGGCGGAGCAGGAGCCGTCTCATCTCCAGCCGTTGTTTGCGGCCGAAGGCGAGCAGCTGTTGCACAAGGGCGCTGGCGCTCTCCGCGGCGTCGGTGACGGCTTCGAGGTCGTCGCGAATCGGGTGACCGTCGGGCAGCGCGTGGGTCGCGAGCTCCGCGTATCCCAGGATCGGGGTGAGGAGGTTGTTGAAATCGTGGGCGATCCCCGCCGCGAGATGTCCGATCGACTCCATCTTCTGAGACTGGCGGAGGCTCTCCTCGAGACGCTCGCGATCCACCTGCGCCCGCTTCTGCTCGGTGATCTCGGTCGCGACACCGAGCACTTGCGTGACCGCGCCGGTGTCGTCGCGCAGCGGCACCTTGACGGTGTGGAACCAGCGGGGCTCCCCGTTCGGGGCGGGCTCGAGCGCGTCTTCGCTGACCACCCGCTCGCCGCCTTCGAAGACGATCGCGTCGTCTGCGAGGTAGTGATCGACTTCGCCCCCATCGCCGTGGAAGTGGGCATCGGTCTTGCCCACGATCTCCTCGGGGGTGGTGCCGTACAGGTCGGCGACCGTCCGGTTGGCCAGCGTGAAGCGTCCCGCCCGGTCCTTCGCAAAGATCAGGGCCGGGATCGAGTCGAGCACCTGCCGCAGGTAGGCGCGCTGCTCTGCCAGCGCGATCTCGCTCTCCTTGCGGGCGGTCGTATCGATCGCCACGCCCATCACCTGGTCGCAACGGCCGTCCTCTTCCACGAGCGGAAGCTTCGTCGTCTCCACCCAATGGGGAGCCCCGCGCGCGTCGCGGACGGATTCCTCGACACGCCACATCGTCTCGCGGCGCTCCAGAATGCGTCGGTCTTGTTCGTGGAAGCGTTCGAAGAGCTCGGCGTCGAGAAAATCGGCGTCGCTCTTCCCGATCATCTCCTCGGCGCGCGTCCCGTAGAACTCCGCGAGCGCCCGGTTGGCCAGGGTGAAGCGCCCCTCGCGGTCCTTGGCGAAGATCATGCCCGGGTTGAGGTCGAGCACCATGCGTAGAAAGGTGCGCTGGCGGGCCAGCTCCTGCTCCATCTCCACCTGGGCCGTGACCTCGAAGCACACCCCCGAGAACCCCTCGACCGTCCCCTCCGGGCCGACGGTCGGTTCGCCGCGGTCGAGGATCCAGTGCAAGCTGCCATCCGGCCAGACCACGCGGTAGCGCATCTCCCAGCGCTCCCGATCCTCGATCGCTCGGTTCACCGTGGCGAGCACGTCGTCGACGTCCTCGGGGTGGAGCGACGCGAGAAACACCGACAGCGGGTTCTGGTGGATCCCCGAGAGCCCGAGAGCAGGGTGCGGGTAGCCCTGCCACACCACCAGATCCCGAGTACGCGTCCACGAGTAGGCGCCGACGCCCGACGAGCGCAGGCAGGCCGTGAGCGACTGGTCGGCCGGATTGGCGGGTCGGACGAGCGGCGCGTCGGGGTCGCGACCCGGATCGGGCGCTTCGGGCTCCCGCCGCGCTGCCCCCGCCACGGTGCGGGCGGTCCCCCGCTCGGACTCCATGCCACATCCTCGTCCGGGGGGAACTGAAGGGCGCTGCAAGCCAGCTCGCGGAAGGGGAACGACAAGGTAACGCCCGCGAACTAGACCTCTACCCCGTCGACCGACGCGGCGATCCGTCCCCGACGCGATCCGCTGGGGAGGACCATGCCCGCCGCACTCGACTGCGAGCCGGGACGCAGGTCGACATCGAGACGCGCCTCGAAGTCGCGCTCGGCGCTACCAGGTCTCGTTGAAGGGACGCAGGTCGATATCGAAGGTCCACGCCGACGGGTCCTGATGGGCGAGATGCCAGATGGTCTCGGCGATCGCGGCGGGATCCATGAAGGTGTCGTCGGGGTGCTCCGGTCGGACCTGGCGCGCGAAGGGCCCGTCGATCCCGCCCTCGATGACGAGGTACGCGACGTGGACGCCGCGGGGGCCGAGGCTCCGGGCGATCGATTCCGCGAGGATGCGTTGGGCCGCCTTCGAGGGCGCGAACCCGGCGAACTGCGCCCGACCGCGTCGCGAGGCCGTATTGCCCGTCACGATGAGCGCGCCGCGGCCCGCAGCGATCATCGACGGCGCGACGGCCCGCGCCAGATGCAGGAGGCCCATCGTGTTGACGCGGAGGTTGGCCTCGAGGCCGGCCGGGTCGATCTCCAGGAAGTCGCCGAAGATCGCGTCGACACGTACGGCATTCGAGACACAGACACGCGGTGCTCCGAAGCGTTCGACGATCTCGGTCACCACTCGGGACATCTGCTCGGCGTCGCCGACATCGCACGCGAAGCCGAGTGCGCCGGGCAGCTCGCGCTCCAGCTGGTCGAGGAGGGGCCGCTTGCGCGCCAGCATCGCGACCTGGTAGCCCCCGGCGGCGAAGCGCCGGCACACGCCCGCACCCGCGCCGCCGCCCACGCCGGCCACCAGACACAGGGGGTGGGTCTCGAGTCGGGTCGTCACTGGGTCGCTCCGTCTTCCCGGTTCGTTCAGAGCGGGCGGTCCGGGATGTCGACGACCCGCTGGGTCGCGCCGAAGGTCGCGGCCGGGCGCTTCGGGGCACTGTCGATCTCGCGGGATCCGGGATTGCTGGCGAGCACGGGATCCGCCATGGGCGTCCTCCGGCATCATTATCCCGCGTCGCGGGTGGGCAGGCTCGCGATTTCGCCGGGCCCGTCGCTAGGAGACCCGGGCGCCGAAGCGGGGCGGGAGGACGCCCCGTGCGAAGCCGCGCAGGGCCTCGCGGTCCCGCGGGCCGAACTCGCCCAGCAGGGCGTAGGCGAAGGGGATGGCGAGGCCCAGGGCGACGAGCTTGGCGACGACCCAGATTCCCTCGACGGTCCAGGCCCCCGCGACGACGAGCCCCACCGCGCTGAGGATCACGCTGCGGAGGATGCTCGTGAAGGGGAGGGGGACCCGCCAGCCGCGCACCGCCATACCCACCGCGAGGGCGGCGGCGACGAGGGCCGCCACCGTGGTGACGTATGCGCAGCCCAGCGGACCGAACTCGGGAACGAGGACGACGTACCCGGCGATGGCGGCTGGGACCACCGGTGCGACGGGAACCAGGGTCAGTCGCGGGCGTCCGAGGGCGATCACCATCGCGCTGCAGGCACCGACCGTGAGCAGACCCGCCGAAGAGAAGATGAGGAGACCGAGGAGCTCCCCCGCCGGTCGGAACCCGGCACCGTAGATCAGGGTGACGATGGCCTCGGAGGAGCCCGAGATCAGGGCCGCCACGGGGAAGCCCGCCAGGAGGAGGCGGAGGCCGACCGTCACGACGCGCTCCGCCGGCTCGCGTTGCTCGGTGGCGCCACGCGTCAGGGACGCGAGGAGC
>JANQRO010000227.1 GCA_028284525.1 Myxococcota bacterium
GAGCGGCTGCGCGACCGGACGGCCCGGGACGTCGCCCACGTCTATTCCGCCGAGCGTCCGGTGCCCCTCGACTTCGAGTACCGCGACACGCCGGTCCACGAGACCGTCGAGTCGCTCCTCGAGGAGGGCCACGCGCCGATCTACATCGTGCACTTCACCCAGCGACAGGCGGCGGAGCAGGCCCAGGCGCTGACGAGCGCCCGGGTCAGCGACGGTGAGACGCGCCGCGAGATCGCCGCGCTGCTCCAGGACCAGCGCTTCGATTCTCCCTACGGCAAGGATGTGCGGCGCCTGCTCCGTCACGGTGTCGGTCTGCACCACGCGGGCCTGCTCCCGCGCTACCGGCTCCTCGTCGAGCAGCTCGCCGCGCGGGGTCTGCTCCGCGTGGTCTGCGGGACCGACACCCTGGGCGTGGGCGTGAACATCCCGATCCGCACCGTGCTCTTCTCGGCGTTGTCCAAGTACGACGGCGAGAAGGTGGCGCTGCTGCGCGCCCGGGAGTTTCGCCAGATCTCCGGACGCGCCGGGCGGCGGGGCTTCGACGAGCGTGGCAGCGTCGTGTGTCAGGCGCCTCCCCACGTGATCGAGGCGCAGCGTCGCTCGGCCAAGGGGGGCAAGCGTCGGGCTCCCAAGAAGCGCGCGCCTCGCGGCTTCGTCTCGTGGAACCGCGACAGCTTCGAGCGCCTGGTCCACCAGCCCCCGGAGACCCTCGAATCCCAGTTCCGCGTGAGCCACGGGATGCTGGTGGACTGTCTCAGCTACGCGGCGGAGCGCGAACACCCCGGTGGTGGCTACCGCCGGCTGATCGACCTGGTCGAGGGTTGTCACGAGCGCCGCGGCCGCAAACGGATCCTGCGCCGCGAGGCGGCGGTGCTCTTCCGCTCGCTGCGCCGGGCCGGGGTGATCGAAGTCGACGGCGGGGTCGCACGGGTGGCCGACGACCTCCAGCGCGACTTTTCGCTGCACCACGCGCTCTCGCTCTACCTCGTGGACGCGGTCTATCTCCTCGATCCCGACGACCCCGACTACGCCCTCGACGTGCTCTCCTTTGCGGAGTCGATCCTCGAGGACCCCCGCGCGCTGCTGCAGCGTCAGGTGGACGTCGCCAAACGCGAACTCCTCGCTCGGCTCAAAGCGGAGGGCGTGCCCTACGAGGAACGTCTCGAGCGTCTCGACGAGGTCGACCATCCGAAACCCAACGCGGCGATGATCTACGAGAGCTTTCGGCTCTTCGCCGAGCAGCACCCCTGGGTCGATGAGGGCGCGCTCCGACCGAAGTCGATCGCTCGGGAGATGTGGGAGCGCTACGAAGACTTCCCGGACTTCGTCCACCGCTACGGGGCGCAACGCAGCGAGGGTCTCCTCCTGCGCTACCTCGGGCAGGTGCACAACACCCTGGTCCAATCGGTGCCCGAGTTCGCGCGCGACGACGCCCTGCAGGATGCGATCGGGTTCTTTCGCGCGATGGTGTCGCGGGTGGACTCGAGCCTCCTCGACGAGTGGCAGGGACAGCGGACGCCCGCGACCCCCGCGCCGGCCTCCCCACGGCCGCTCCGGGTGGACCTCGCGTCCGATCCGAAGCGGCTCGGGGCACGGGTGCGAGCCGAGATGCACCAGCTCGTGCGCGCCCTCGCCGCGGGCGACTACGAGGCCGCGGTCGCCGCGTCCCGCGAGGACGACGAGGCATGGGACGCGGGCGCGTGGCGCGACGCCCTCGCTCCCTTCGTCGAGCGCTACGGGCTCCCGCTCTTCGGCGCCGAGGCGCGGCGCTCGCACCACACGGTGCTGCGAGAGCTCGGTGGGCGGCGCTTCTTCGTGATCCAGACCCTGATCGATGAGCCCGGCGACCACGGCTGGACGATCGAGGCCGAAGTCGATCTGCGCGACGACGCGGACCCGGTGGGTCCTTTGTTGCGGATCCGTGAGGTGCGGGGCTGAGCCCACTCGCTTGCCCGGCCTGGCCCGTACGTGCCAAGCTCGCCCGGATGCGGTTTGCGCTCCGGGTCTTCGCGTTCGTCGTGCTCCTCGCGGTCGCCGCACTCGTGACCGTGGCGGTCACCGCGCGCTTTCGCGATGGACCATTTGGTCCCTTCCCCGGCGGCGCGCTGAAACGCGGACCCCTGGTGCGCGGTGAGATCCCCGACACCGAGACGGTGGCCCGGGTGAGCGAGGTGGAGCTTCAGCTCCGGCACCCGGGGTCTTCGCGTCTCACCTGGATCGTCGAGCACGAAGGCGCTCTCTACATCCCCTGCGGCTTCATCGGCGTGCCGCTCTTCAAGCGTTGGCCACACCAGGCGATGAGCGACGGCCGCGCGCTGCTGCGCGTGCTGGGGCGTCGCTACGACGGAGAACTGGTCCGCGTCACCGACGAGGCGCTCTATCGCGCCACGGCGGCCAAGGTGAGCGAGAAGTACGGCGTCGCCTCGCGCGCGGATCCCGAGGCGCTCTGGATGTTCCGCTTCGATCCCGCGCCCGCCGAAGAGGCCGCGGAGGGCGGCGAGATCGAGAGAGAGCCCGCCGACGCCTCCTCGTCTCCTCTCGAGACCTGAACCGATGGGGCGCTAGCCGACCTCGGGACCGACGAGGGGACGGCCGAAGAGCTCGCCGCTCAGCCCCACCTGGTCGAGGTAGAGACAGATTCCACCCATGAAGAAGGGCCACCCGGCGCCGAGCAGCATGCAGGTGTCGATGTCCCGGGCGTCGGCGACGACGTCTTCCGCCAGCAGTCGGTGCGCTTCGTCGGCGACGGCGCGAAGCGCGCGGTCGCGCACCGTTTCCGCGTCCCACGGCGAGGGTCGCTCCGGCTGGAACACCGCGGCGGCCTCGTCGATCAGCGCACCGTCGAATCCGTATACACCGGAGTGTCCGGCGGCGGCGAACTCGGCGAAACGCGGGTGGAGGGGAAACCGCTCGGGAAAGGCCTCGTGGAGGGTCTCGGCGGTGTGTTGGGCGACCCGCGGGCCCACCAGACCGACGAGCTTGAAGGGCCCCATCGGGAGCCCGAGGGCCTCGATCGCCGTATCGATCTCCGGAATCGGTGTCCCGGCCCCGGCGGCCTCGAGACAGGGCCCGAGAAAACGGGTCAGCAGACGGTTCACCACGAAGGCCGGTGCGTCGCCGCAGGCCACCGCCGACTTGCCGAGCTTCGCCGCCAGATCGAAGGCGGTCGAGTAGCTCGCGTCGTCGGTGTGCCGGCCGCGGGCGAGCTCGACGAGGGGCAGGACACGCACCGGGTTGAAGAAGTGGAAGCCCACGACACGCTCCGGGTGGGCCAGCCCCTCCGCCATCGCCGAGACCGAGAGCGACGAGGTGTTGGTCGCGAACACACACTGTTCGGAGACGTGGGCTTCGAGGTCGCCGAAGATCTTGCGTTTCACCGCGAGCTGCTCGACGACGGCCTCGATCACGAAATCGGAGCCGGCGGAGACCCCGTCCTCGGTGGAGTAACGCACGATCGACTGCAGGAACGCGGCCTTGCCCGAGGACAGCCGCCCGCGCTCCACCCGGGCCGCGATCGCCGCCTCGATGTGTTGGCGGGCCGTCTCGAGCACCGCGTCGTCGAGATCCTTCATCACCAGCGGGACCTCGAGGCGCTCGAGGAAGAGCGCGCCGAGCTGCGCTCCCATCAGCCCGGCGCCGATCACGGTGACCTGCTGTACCGGGCGGGCCGCGACGTCGGGACGGCCGGGCTGGCGACCGACGCGCTGCTGGGTGAGACCGAAGCTGTAGACCGAGGCCTGGGCCTGACGCGCGGGGAGGAGCTCGGCCAGGACCTCTTCCTCCCGACGCAGACCCTCCCCGAGATCGCCCCCGCGCGCCGCGAACTCCACCAGATCGATGGCGAGCTCGGGGGCGCGGGTGGCCCCGTGGACACGCGCCTCGGCGGCGGCACGGGCGCGGGCGATCGCGTCGTCGAGGGGCTCGACCGCCGGGACCGGGACGCGCGGCGCGGGCTCCGGGGTCTCACCGAGGGCCAGGCTCTCGAGGAGAGCCACCGAGCGGTCGAGGAAGTCGACGGGAGGAATCAGCCATCCGGCCAGACCCATCTCGAAGGCCTGTTCGGGCCGCAGGGTCCGGTTCTGGTTGAGCGGGTGGTGCACGATCAACTCGAGGGCGGGACCGGCGCCCAGCAGACGCGGCGCGAGCTGAGTGCCCCCCCAGGCGGGCACGATCGAAAGGAACACCTCGGGGAAGGCCAGGGCGCGGGCGCCGCTCGACAGACTCCGGTGGTCGCAGTGGAGCGCGAGCTCCAGACCGCCCCCCATACACACGCCGTTGATCGCGGCGAGGGTGGGGGGCGCGAGGGCGCGGACCCGCCCAAAGAGCTCGTGGCCCCGACGCCCGCCGGCGCGGGCGAAGTCGGCGCCGACGCCGACGAACTCCTCGAGGTTGGCCCCGGCGGCGAAGATGAAGGGTTTGCCGGTGAACAGGACGCCGCGGACCTCGCTCCCCTCGAGCGCGTCGAGACCGCGCTCGAGGGAGTCCAGCGCGTGGGCGCCAAAGGTGGTGGGGCGGGTGTAGTCGGCGCCGTTGTCGATCGTCACGATCGCGAGCCGTCCCGCCCGGGGCGACTCGAACCACTGCAGCTTGAACTCGGTGAGCGCCTCGCTCACGCGCAGCGCTCCCAGAGCACGGCGGCGCCCATGCCGAGACCGACACACATCGCCGTCACTCCGAGCCGTGCCCCGCGTCGGCGGGCGAACCCCTCGGCGAGCTGCATGGCGAGACGCGCACCCGACATCGCGAGGGGGTGACCGAGGGCGATGGCCCCGCCGAAGGGGTTCACCGCCGGCGTGTCGAGGGGGAGGCCGAAGTGGTCGAGGAAGGCGACGCACTGCACCGCGAAGGCCTCGTTGAGCTCGACCAGGTCGACGTCTCCGATGCCCAGGCCGTTGCGCTCGAAGAGGGCCTCGCAGGCGGGGATCGGGCCGTACCCCATCGTCTCGGGAGCCACCCCGGCGAAGGCCGCGTCGACGAATCGCATCCGCGGGGCCACCCCGGCGCGCTCGGCGGCGTCGCGGCTTCCGAGCAGGACACAGGCGGCGCCGTCGTTGAGCCCGGCGGCGTTCCCGGCGGTGACCCGTCCGCCGGCCCGGAAGGGCGATCGCAGCGAGCGAAGATCCTCGAGGGAGGTGTCGGGACGGGGGTGCTCGTCGCGGTCGACCACCTGCCACCCGTCACCGCTCCACACGCTCATGCGCACGACGTGCGTATCGAAGACACCTTCCGCCTGGGCCTTGGCCGTGCGCTCCTGCGAGAGCAGGGCATAGCGGTCCGCGCGCTCCCGGGAGATCTCCGGATGCTCGTCGTGGAGGTTCTCGGCCGTCGATCCCATCACCAGCGCCGAGGGATCGACCAGCCCCTCCGCCAGGAAGCGCGGGTTGGGGTCGACCTCTGCGGCCATCGGGTGTCTGCCCATGTGCTCGACGCCCCCGGCGAGGACGAGGTCCTGGCTGCCCACGCGGATCGCGTTGGCGCCGTTCACGAGGGCGGTGAGGGCCCCGGCACACATGCGGTCGACGGCGTACCCCGGCACGCTGCGCGGGAGCCCTGCCAAGACCGCCACCGAGCGGCCCAGGGTGAGCCCCTGGTCCCCGACCTGGGCCGTGGCGGCGAAGACTACGTCGTCGATCTCGCTCGCATCGACGCCGGGGTTGCGCTCGAGGAGGGCGCGCACCGTGCGTACCGCCATGTCGTCGGCACGGGTCTCCGCGTAGTAGCCATCGCTGCGTGCCCGACCGATCGGGAGACGAACGCCGTCTAGAAGAAAGGCCTCGCAGAGCTCCGGCACCGCTTCGTCCTCGTTCGCCCCGGGGAACCAGGGGTTCGGGGGCGGCGAACATTTCAACCTGGCAGGCTTCGCGCAATTCCCCCAGGGGATAAAGTTGTGTTGACAGTGGGGCCCTTTCACTCCGCAAGTCGCTTCACAGAAGCGCGTCCTGGTGGGGAAGTTCCCGGAGAGGAACATTGTTTCCGCAACCTTGGAGGCGATCGGGACCACTACAATACGACGGGAAGCCAGAGTGGTTGGGGTTCCCCTCGATCGTCCCCGCAAGCCGCGGGGAGATGCCTTGGACAACGAGACGACCCCTCCGAGCGGGAGACCGCGCGGCGGACGTCGACCGGCTCCCATACCACTCTGACACGGGGCCCGACCGGATCGAGGAGGCAAGCACGTGGGTGAGATCGCTGACGCCCTACGGCGGGCCGGACGGAACGAAGAAGAGAAACCGCGCCCCGAAGCGAGGCGGCCCTCCGATCTGCCGCCGGTCCCCGGGCCGGCCTCTGCGCGGCGCCGGGTCGTCGAGACCCCCGCGGAGGTGTCCGCGGTGCCGACCGACCGGGACGACGAATGGACGCCTCGCGCGGTCGTCGTCGATCAGGAAGGCCCGGTCGCGGAGTCGTTCCGTCATCTCGCCCTGCGACTCCAGCGCGAGCTCCCGCCGCGCTCCCGCAGCCTCGCGGTGGTCAGCGCGATGCGCAACGAGGGCAAGACGACGATCGCGACCAACCTGGCGCTGGCGCTGGCTTCGCTCAGCGCGGACCGGGACGTCGCGTTGGTAGACCTCGACCTCCGTCGCCCGAGCGTCGCCAAGGCCCTCGGGGTGGAGTGCCGGGTCGGGATCGATGACGTCCTCGCCGCCGGGGAAGAGCTGCACAGCGCGCGGCGCTCGATCGACAAGCCGCGTCTCGACGTCTATCCGGCGCGGCTCGCGCGAGAGCTCGCCCACGAAATCCTGCTCGGGGGTCCGCTGCAGGCGGTGATCCGCGAGCTCGAGCAGCGCTATCGGATCGTGATCATCGACACGCCTCCGGTCGTGCTCGTCCCGGATGCGCAGATCATCAGCCAACACATCGGAGGCTGTCTCGCCGTGGGTCGCTACCGCCAGTCCCGGCTCAACGCGTTCGAGTCGATGCTGAAGCACATCCCCAAGGACAAACTGCTCGGCGCGGTCTGGAACGAGGGCAAGCTCGTGACGGGTGCCGAGGGCTACTACTACTACCGCGAGCCCCAGACGGCCTCGAGCTGAGCACCGGGAGCGATCCACGATGAGCGAATTCGACCAGGAACAGGAAAACCTCCCGGAATTCATCAAGGACCCCGTCGGCGTCCTACAGCGACGCTGGCGCGCCGTGGCCGCCGTCTTCGGAGTCGGCGTCCTCGCGACGATCGTCGCGATCGTCCTCCACGTCCCGCTCTTCGTGGCGGAGTCGACGATCCTCGTGGCGGAGCAGCAGATCTCCACCGAGTTCGTGCCGACCACGGTCGAGCAGAACCCGATCGACCGCGTGAACACCTTGCTCGGCGAGGTCTTCACCCCGACCAACCTGCTGGGTCTGATCGAGAAGCACGGTCTCTACCCCGACCTGCGTCTGCGGGGCGACGCCGACGAGCTCGTGTCTACGATGCGCGAACGGATCGCAGTCGAGAGCGCCGACGGCTTCGACTCGGCCCGCCGCGCGCGCGCGGCGGTGATCCTCGCCGTGCGCTTCGAGGCAGAGGACGCACAGACCTCGGCGAACGTCGCGAACGATCTCGCATCGCTGTTCACCGACGCCGACCTCGCCGTGCACAGCCGTCAGGCGCGGCTCACGACCGAGTTCCTCAAGCGGGAGCTGGTGAAAGCCGAGCGCGATCTCCAGGAGCACGCCACGGCGCTCGCCCTCTTTCGGCAGGAACACCGCGGGGAGCTCCCGTCCGAGCTCGCGAGCAACCAGTCGCGCTACGACCGGCTGACCGAGCGTCGCTCGGCTCTCGTGATGCAGCTGAGCGACGCCGAACGGAGGCTCGCAACGATCTCCGCCGGTGGCTTCGAAGGGGAGTCGACCTCGCCGGGAGCCCAGCTCCAGACCCTCCGCGCGGCGCTCACCCGCGAGCTCGCGGTCCACACCGAAGCGCACCCCAACGTCGTCATGCTCCGCGAATCGATCGCGCTCCTCGAGGAGGAAGCGGGCGAAGCGACCGACACGGACGGCGGGGAGACCCTCTACAGCCTCACGGTTCGCGACGCACGCGCCCAGGTCGCGCAGATTCGCGGACAGATCGCCCAGGTCGACGCCGACCTCCAGGATCTCGACGGGCGTATCGAGCGCACCCACCACTGGTCCGACGAGCTGGCCGCGATGGAGCAGAAGGCGGCCATCTACAGCGAGGCCTACGACCAGCTGCTCCGTAAGGTCGAGGGCGCGGAACGCGCCGAGGATCTCTACCGGGCCCAGCAGGGCGCCAAGGTGAAGGTGCTCGACCCCGCTCGCCCGCCCCTGGCCGCCGAGAGCCGCCGCGGTCAGATCGCCCTCGCAGGCGCCATCGGGTCGATCTTGCTGAGCCTTCTCGCGGGATTCTTCTTCGAGTGGCGCGACCCGGTGATCTCGACGATCGAGGGGTTCGAGCTCGCGGCTCGCGTCCCGGTCTTCGGCACCATCCCCCGGATCTCGTAACCCCCGCCGCCGACGCGGCCCGAGGTCGGTGATCGGGTCGAAAGCGGCGCGCGCCCACCATCTTCTCGGCCCGAACGCGCGACCGAGCGGGGTCGCTCGGGTCCCCAGACGAACGCGCGGGGCGCGCGCTGCTGCTCTCCGCTCCCAGCTCCGATTCGCGGGGTGGACCGGACCTCCCAACGTGCCGCGCTCCCGCGCCGCGCCGCCGGCGGTCTCCGGGTGGGACCGGGCCATCTCGACGCGGACGCCCAACCGACGCGGAGACCACGGGGCTGGCACGCCGCAGGTCGACCCACGCGACGGGTCGTCTCATCGACGCGGTGGCGTCCCGGTCGATCTCCATGGCACGGCACGAACCCGGAACGGACCGCGACCGGAGGCTTCGCGTGGTAGGCGGTCCGCCCCGTCTCACCGCTCTGCATCCGCGTCAGGGTTGGCTCCGAGAGCGCCCTTCCGATGCCCCACCGATCTGGAACCGGTTGCGAGGGGCGAATCACCGCCGCGCGGACGGCGTGGGACGCGACGACAGCGCGAGCCGTCCCGGCTCGCGGGGCCCACCGAATGCAGCGAGGACGTCGCAAGCTCCCGATCGACGCTCACGCGCCGCGGCCGCGCTCCGCATGCTCCGCGAGCGTCCGACCCGCGACGGGCGGACAGACGCCCGCTCCGCATGCTCCGCGAGCGTCCGACCCGCGACGGGCGGACGGACGCCCTGCGCTTCCCTCTCTTCGCGTGGCGCCACGTCGATCGGCTGCCTCGGAGCAGAACGCCGATCACGAACACGATCCGCCCTCTCGGGGCCCTCGGGTCGCTGCATCCGAGGCTCGACCCGTCGAGTGACGGGGGGTGCCGCCCAGCGCGTCCCGATTTCGCCCCGCCGCGTAGCCCGCGATGCGGACCCGGTCGGGGCGAGACACCGCGCGGACGCGGTCCACGGTCTTCGAAGCGGGTTCAGCCCCGTGTGGCGCCCAAGGACAGCGATGCATCCACGGCCGGGCCGGTGGGTCGGAGCAGCGCGCGTACTCGATCCGGCCGCGGGGTACCCGCGGTCCCCGGCTTCGCTTCGGAGACGGCACGCGCGCACGCGTCTCGGAGGCCGGCGACCATCGCGACCGTGAGCACGAGGAAGACCTGCATCTTGCCGAAGTAGGCCACGCCGATGAAATTCACGGTGTGAACGAAGAGCATCGCACCGAGCGCCCAGGCGAGGAGCATCGTCGACCGCTGACCGCCGGGAATCCCCTTGTTCTGACGCAAGAGGCGCAGGGCGATTCCAACGAAGTGGAAAGTGAGTCCCAGGAGGACAAGGAACGCGATCACGCTCACGAGCCCGCCGCGCACGCCTTCGAGGATGTACTGGTTGGTGACGTCGAAGAGCCCGTATCCCCAGTGCGCCGTCGAGACGGTTCCCAGGAGGGCCCACTCGGAGAAGTTCGCGATCGACGCGTTGATCAGCCGAACGCGGTGGAACGACGTCGATGCTCCGATCACGTTCATCGACCCGATCCAGTACCAGATCGGTCGGTTTGCGACGAGATGCAGGGCCAACGCGAAGCCGGCAACTCCCCAACGGATGAGCCGGATGTGCTGTCGCAGGAACCACAGCCCGCACGCGCCCATCCCGGCGACCCACCCGAGTAGCGGGCCGCTGGAGGACGAGAACACCACGATCGCGGCACAACAGAGAAAACCGACCACACCCAGGGCTCGATGCCGAGTGCCCGAGACGACGAGCCAGAGACACAGCGGGGCCAGCGCCGCGCCCGCCGAACCGGCGAGAATCGGGTGACTGAAGCCCGCCTGGCAGCGCAGACGGCCGTCGCGGATGTAGGTGTAGGGCTCGACACCCCCGAACACCGAGAAGAAGTTGCGCGCGGTCCAGAACTCGATCGACATGACCGAGGCGAGCAGGATGACGAACACACAGCTCGCGGCGATCGTCGTCCGGAGACCCTCCACGTCCCGCAACCAGCACCGGAGCACCACATAGAGCCCGATCACATCATAGGACTGACCGGCGCGGAAGATCGCCGCGTCGACTCCCCCGCGCGGACCGATGACATACACCACGCTGGCGATCGCCACCCACGCGAACAACGCGTAGTCGATCGCACCCCATCTCACCCCGCGGAACTCTCCCCGGAGCAGAAGACGCACCCACCCGAAGAGGAGCAGGAGGCGGAGCATGGTGAAGTCGACCTCGGCGATCGCTACGCGCTGCGCGACCGGGAGGAAGAAGGAGAGAAAGAGAAACGGAATCACCGCGTGCCGGCGGCGCAGCACGATCGTGAGTGCGCCGAGCAGCAACGTCACCACGAGAACCAGCGGCTCCAGCACCGTCTGGTCGGTGACGAACCTCGCGTCGTCCGGGGTGATGACCTGCAAGGATCGCGGGCTAGCTCGCGCCCCGGCCGGTGACGACGGCGGGGACGGTGCGTGCGAGGATCATGAGGTCGGTCGAGAGCGACCAGCCGTCGATGTAGGCGAGGTCGAGGCGCACCTGGTCTTCGAAGTCGATCTCCGAGCGGCCCGAGACCTGCCACAGACACGTAATGCCCGGTCGCATCGAGAGCCGGCGCTGGTCGCCAAAGCGGTATTCGTCCACCTCGCTCGGGATCGGCGGCCGCGGCCCCACGAGGCTCATGTCGCCTCGGATCACGTTCCAGAGCTGGGGGAGCTCGTCGATGCTCCAGCGTCGCAGGATGCGGCCGACCGCAGTGACCCGCGGGTCGTGACGCATCTTGAAGGTCGGGCCCTCGCACTCGTTCAGGTGCAGGAGCTCGGCCTGTCGGTGCTCGGCGTCCTGTTCCATGGTGCGCAGCTTCAGGATCTGGAAGCGGCGCCCGTGCAGGCCACAACGCTCCTGGCGGAAGATCACGGGACCCGGCGAGGTGAACCGGATGAGGAGCGCGGAGATCGCGAGGACCGGGCTCAAGGCCAACAGCCCGGCTCCCGCGAGGGCGAAGTCGAGGCTTCGCTTGACTGCGAGCTTCCAGGTCGAGTGGTGCACCGGGGCGAAGCTCAGGGCCGGGATGGTGTCGAGCTGGCCGACCCGGGGCGGCGGCAGCTCGTCTCCGAAGAGATCCGAGAGCACCGTGACGGGGATCCCGATCTGTGAGCAGAGCTTCACGATATCGGTCACCGAGACCAGCATCGTCCGCGGATAGGCGACGATCACTTCGTCGACGACCTCCCTGCGGAGCAGCGAGGGCATGTCGGCGACCTTGTAGATCGCCTCGCCCTGGAGCTCTTCGGATACCGGGGCGTCGGTGTCGTCGACGAAGCCCAGGACCCGGATCCCCCAGCCGGGGTGGTCGTCCACGAGGTTGCGGACCCGCAGCCCCCGCGGACCGCTTCCCACGACCAGGACGTTGCGCACGTTGCGTCCGTGTCGGCGCGCCGTCTGCAGCAAGGCGAGCACGAGCAGACGGCCCAGGCCCAGGATGACGAACTGAGTGCTGCCGAAGTAGAAGGGACTCGCCGGGGCGACCGGGACAGCGAGCACGGTCGCCGCAATACCCACGGCAAAGCTCGACATCGCGCTCGCGGCGAGGAGCCGCATGCACACATCAGCGAGGCTGTTGCGGCGGTTGGAGGCGTAGAGACCGAGCCCCTGGAGTGCGATCGGGAAGCTCAGGGTGGCGATCGCCATGACGAGCGAGAGGCTCAGCGGATGCGCTCCCCAGCACCCCGCGAAGTCGAGCTGGGTGCAGACAGCGATCAGGAGGAACAGGGCGCCGCTGACGACCGCGTCGACGATGGCGAGCGATCGGTAGATGAGCGGGCCGTAGGCCTTAAGCATCGGTGCAACTCCGGATCAACGACGACTGCGGCGTTCCGATCGGCATCGTCGATGTCCGCTCGCGACACGACGACGGGTTCGTCCAGGGCTCTTTCACCTCAGTAGGTGTCCTGCGAAGTCAGCCAGGTTGCTCACGTTTGCGTGAGAATTTTATCTCGGACGTCCCGTCGCCGACACGGGTACGCAGGTTCACGCCTAGGCGTTGGAATTGCCACCCAAATCGCGGAGATCTCCCTGGGGGAATCCCCTTGGGAAGGGTATTTCGCGCCGCTACAGCGCGACCCCCGGGAGGGTCGCGGCGGCGACGGATCGGATCATGAGATGGGGGGATGTCCCCCCGGATTTCAGGGACGCTCAGAGGGGGTCCGGGGTCGTCGGGCGCGGCATCCGCCTGCGGAGGAGCTCCTCGGCCTTGCGCTCGACCAGCTCGCGGGAGACCACCTCACTCTGCTTCGAGAATGCCGCCAGCATCGCCCGGTCGGCCAGCAGGTTGATCACCCGGGGCGAGCCCGAGGAGGTGGCGTAGAACACCGGCTCGAGGCCGGGCTCGAAGATCTCGTCGTAGCTGCCGCCGGCGACTTCCAGCCGGAAGCGCAGATAGGGCCCGACGTCCTCGGGAGCCAGGGCCTCGACGTGGTGCTCCACGGCGATGCGTTGTCGGAGCTGGCGCATCGAGGGGTCTGCCAGCTTGTCGAGGAGCTCCGGCTGTCCGGTGAGCACGATCTGCAGGAGCTTCTCGTTGTCGGTCTCGAGGTTGGAGAGCAGACGGACCTCCTCGAGGGCCCGCTGGCTGAGGTTCTGGGCCTCGTCCACGATCAGCACCACGTTGACCCGCTGCTCCAGCTCGTAGAGCAGGAAGTCGTTCAGGGCGATCAGGTAGTCGCCCTTGCTCTCGCCGCTGCACGAAATGCCGAAATCGCGCAGGATCAGCTTGAAGAGGTCCATCGGCCCCAGATCCGCCGTGTTGTGGACCAGGGCGATGTTGGTTTCCTGGGGGAGCCGGTGGAGGACCGCGCGAAGCAGGGTGGTCTTGCCGCTCCCGACCTCCCCGGTGAGCAGGATGAAGCCCTTTCGCGCCGTCACGCCGTAGTAGAGCGAGGCGAGGCCTTCCTCGTGGGTGTCGCTGAGCCACAGATACCGGGGGTCCGGCGTCAGCGAGAAAGGCACTTCGCGGAGATGAAAGAACTCGTGGTACACCGCTCGGCGCTCCCATCTTGTGCCGCCCGGAGACTCGAACTGTAGCGACAACCGGGAGAGTGCCGCAGGACTCCTTTGGGGTGACGGTGCAACTCCCCCCAAGGGGGGTGCCCGGGCGCCGACGACGTCGAGATGCGCGCGTCTTGCCGCGGCACGGCCGAGATGCGCGCGTCTTGCCGGGGCGCGACCGAGACGCGTGGGTCTTGCCGGGGGCGCGGCACAGATGCGTGCGTCTTGCCGGGGCGCGAGCGACACTTTGCCCGAACCGCATGGAGGACCGCCATGTCGACCCATTGCATCCGTCTGTTCTCGAGTCTCGCCTTGGTGCTCGCGCCGCTCGTCCTGGGAGCCGCCGCACCGGCCGACGAGACCTGTATGTCCCCCTACATGGCCAAGATCGTCGGCCAGGAAGACTTCATCTATGTGTGGACCCTCGGGGCCGAGGGGGTGGGCGACGGCCAGGACAAGCTCGTCACCGTCGATGCGAATCCCGCCTCTCCGCTCTACGGCAAGGTGGTCCACACCATCTCGGTCGGCGGGCGCAACGAGGCCCACCACTCGGGGCTCTCCGACGACCGTCGCTACCTCTGGGCCGGCGGCCTCGACACCAACAAGATCTTTGTCTTCGACGTCCACAGCGACCCCTCGGCGCCGACGCTGCACAAGACGATCGATGACTTCACAGCCAAGAGCGGTGGTGTCGTCGGCCCCCACACCCACTACGCGCTGCCCGGGCGCATGATGATCACCGGGCTCTCGAACAACAAGGATCACAGCGGTCGGACCGGGATCGTCGAGTACACCAACGACGGCGAGTACATCACGACCCACTGGATGCCCACCGACGACAGCCTGGGTGGGGCGGCCAAGTCCGGCCAGTACGCGGACGGCTACGGGTACGACGTGCGCGTACTGCCGCGGCGCAATCTCATGGTGACCAGCTCCTTCACGGGCTGGAGCAACTACATGATGGACTTCGGGAAGATGTTGGCCGACGCCGAGGCGATGAAACGCTTTGGCAACACCGTCGTGATCTGGGACCTCCACACCCGCGCACCCAAGAAGGTGCTGGACGTGCCCGGGGCGCCCCTCGAGCTTCGCTGCGCCTGGGGAGCGAAGAACAACTACTGCTTTACCACGACCGCCCTCACCTCGAAGATCTGGTTGATCTACGAGGACGACGCGGGGGAGTGGCACGCCAAGGACGTCGCCGACATCGGCGATCCCTCCAAGGTGCCGCTACCGGTGGACATCTCGATCACCGCGGACGACCAGCTCCTGTGGGTCGATACCTTCATGGACGGCAAGGCGCGGCTCTTCGACATCAGCGACCCGCACAACCCGGTGCAGGTCTCCGAGCACCAGATCGGCAAGCAGATCAACATGGTCTCGCAGAGCTGGGACGGGGAGCGGGTCTACTTCACATCGTCGCTGCTGGCGAACTGGGACAAGAAGGGCGAGGACAACGACCAGTACCTCCGCGCCTACACCTTCGACGGGAAGAAGACGCTGACACCGACCTTCTCGATCGACTTCACCGCCCAGAAGCTGGGGCGCCCCCACCAGATGCGCTTCGGCTCCCGTGCCCTGTATGGCCTGCGCCCCCGTTCCGACGCCGCCGACCCGCCGATCGCGTCGCGCTGAGCGGGCGCGTCGCCGGGGCCTCGTCGCGGGTGTCTTCGCCGCGGCCGTGGGCCTCGCGGCGCCCGGCGTGGCCCCGGGGGCGGACCCCGGCGCCTCCGGGCACACCCACCACGCAACGCCCGACCCGGCGGTCGTGCTGGCACCGGGTTACGGACGTCTCGAGTTCCAGGCGCCCGCAGCCGGGAGCTACACGCTCCCGATCCTCCAGCCCGCGGCGGACGGCGCCGTGGTGCTGTCGGACGGAAGGGAGACCACGCTCCACGCGCTCTTCGGCGGCCGCGTCGCGGTGCTGAGCCTGATCTACGCGAGCTGCAACGACGTCAACGGCTGTCCCCTCGCCACCGCGGTGCTCCACCGCCTGAAGAGTCGTCTGCGGACGGAGGGCGACCTGGCCGATCGGCTCCAGCTCGTGAGCTTGAGCTTCGACCCGCGTCGCGACACCCCC
>JANQRO010000231.1 GCA_028284525.1 Myxococcota bacterium
ACGCGCTCGGCGCGCACCAGCAGCGTGCCGCGGCCGTTCAGGGTGGCGCCGGTCACGGTGTCCCCGGGCCCCTTGGCGACCGGCTCGGGCTCGCCGCTCAGCATCGACTCGTCGACACGACTCTCGCCCTCGACCACGATGGCATCGACGGGCACCTTGGCCCCCGGCAGCACCCGCAGCCGATCGCCGACCGCGACGGCGTGGAGCGGCACGTCGCTCTCGGCGCCGTCGCTCGCCACGCGCCGCGCGGTCGCGGGGGCGAGACCCAGCAGCCCGCGCAGCGCCGCGCCGGTGCGGCGGCGCGCGCGCAGCTCGAGCACCTGGCCCAGCAAGACCAGGGTGACGATCACCGCCGCCGCCTCGAAGTAGACGGCGACCCGTCCGTCGGCCCCGCGGAACGAGGCGGGAAACAGCGCGGGGGCGAGGGTGGCGACGGCGCTGAAGCCGAAGGCGGCGGCCACCCCCAAGGCGATCAGGGTGAACATGTTGAAGCTGCGAGTCTGGAGCGAGGCCCAGCCGCGTGCGAAGAACGGCGCGGCGCCCCAGAGCACGACCGGGGCGGCGAGGGCGAGCTGCACGCCGTGACTCCAGGCGGCGCTGCGCCCGACGACCATCTCGCCCATCGCCAGCAGGAAGAGCGGCGCCGTGAGCACGGCGCAGACCCGGAAGCGGCGGGTCATGTCGCGCTCTTCGGCGGAGATCTCCTCCTCGGCGCGGATCTCCTCGGGCTCGAGCCCCATCCCGCAGAGCGGACACACCGCCTCCGGGCTGGTCTCGCGCACCTCGGGGTGCATGGGACACGTGTACTGTGTCATCGCTGCGTCGGACCCTAGCCGCCGATCCCTCCGCCGCGCACGCCGCGCCGCGAGACGAGATACCCTCCCCCGGCAGGAGGACTGCTCATGGCTGACTATGTGACCGTCGCCGAAGCGCGCAAGATGCACGGGATGCGTATCGTGTGCGCCAACGTGGTGCCGGGTCCGTGGGCGGAGTCGATCCGCAACATGCTCGACCTGAAGAAGATCCCCTACACGAGGGCGCTCTTCGAGCTGGGCGGCGACCACGGCGACCTCGTCGCGTGGAGTGCGCAGGACTCGGTACCGGTGATCGCGTGGAACGACGAACACCCCAAGTCGAACTGGGCCGAGCAGCTCTACCTGGTGGAACGCATCGAGCCGCGACCGGCGCTCGTCCCCGCCGACCTCGCGCTGCGCACGACGATGTTCGGTCTCGCCAACGAGATCTGCGGGATGCACGGCTTCGGCTGGAACCGCCGCATGATCAACGTCCACATGATGCTCTCGAACCCCGACCTCCCCGCCGAGGCCCGGGGGATGTTCGAGGCCTTTGGCGCGAAGTACGGCTACTCGCCGGAGGCCGCCGCGGCGGCGACGCCCCGCACCCTCGAGATCCTCGGCGCGCTCACCGCCCAGCTCGAACGCCAGCGCTCCGCCGGAAGCCGGTACCTGATCGGCGACGAGCTGAGCGCCCTCGACGTCTACTGGGCGAGCTTCTCGCACCTGATCGACCCGCTCCCGCCGGAACAGAACCCGATGGTCGACGACTTCCGCCCCGCGTACAAGAACTTCGACCCCGCGGTGGACGCGGCGGCGGAGCTGCTGATGGAGCACCGCGACTTCATCTACCAGGAGCACCTCGTGCTGCCGATCGATCTCTAGGCGGACACCGGTGCTGCCGATCGACCGCTAGGCCGTGGAGGCGCCGACGGGCCACGAAGCGACGCTGCGCGTCGCGCTGTTCGCGGTGGTGCTCGTCGGTCTGGCCATCGGCGAGGCGCGGGCGCCGCGGCGGCGCCTCGCCCCGCCGCCCCGCCCGCGGCGTGTCGCGAACCTGGCGTTGGTCGTCCTGAACACCGCCGCGCTGCGGGCCGCGCTACCGGCCGGCGCGGTGGGCATCGCCGCCGCCGTGCAGACGCGGGGCTTCGGGCTGCTCCCCGCCCTCGAGCTCCCGGGCCCCATCGCGTTCGCGGCGACGCTCCTCGCCCTCGACCTCGCGATCTATCTCCAACACCGCCTCTTCCACGCGGTGCCCGTGCTCTGGCGGGTGCACCGGGTGCACCACGCCGACCGGGGATTCGATTGGACCACGGGGGTGCGATTCCACCCCATCGAGATCGCGCTCTCCCTCTCCATCAAGGCGGGGGCGATCGCGGCGCTCGGCGCCACACCCCTCGCCGTGCTGGTCTTCGAGGCGCTGCTGAGCGCGACCTCGCTCTTCAACCACGCCAATCTGCGCGTCCCGCTGGCCCTCGACGCCGCATTGCGCCGGGTGGTCGTGACCCCCGACATGCACCGCGTCCACCACTCGGCGAATCCCCGGGAGACCCACAGCAACTTCGGCTTCAATCTTCCGTGGTGGGACTGGCTCTTTCGCAGCTACCGGGCCCAACCCGCGGCGGGCCACGAGGCGATGACGATCGGTCTCGCCGACCTCCAGGCCGAGCGCCCCCGGGAGCTGCGCTGGGCCCTCGCGGCGCCCTTCGCGGCCTCCGTGAACGCGGCGTCCGAGCGGACCGGAATGGTCTAGCCGCCGAGGTCGCAGAGCCCCCCGCGGGTCGACGGGGTGCGCCGCGAAGCCAGGAGATCGAGCGGGCCCGCGGAGCCCTCCCCCGCCGCTCGCCGCGGTCGGCGACTTGCCGCTTGCACCGACCGAAGCGATGGGAAACCCTCGGCGCCCGCTCCCATGCAGCACGAACACGTCTCCTACGCCCGAGGCGACCGCTTCGTCGTCGCCTACGCCCACGCTCTGCTCCGCTGGCGCTGGGCGGCGCTCGTCCTCTCGTTGCTCGCGGTGGCGGCCGCCGGCTACGGCGCGCGCTACGCCCACGTCCGCGCCGACTACCGCTACAACTTCGGCGAGCGCAACCCGCAGCTCCTCGCCTTCGAGGCGATGGAGAAGGTCTACGGCAAGAACGACAGCCTGATCTTCTTCGTCTCGCCCCGCGAAGGCGATGTGTGGAATGCGTCGACCCTCGAATCGGTCGTGTGGCTCACCGAGCGCGCCTGGCAGGTGCCCTACTCGACCCGGGTCGACTCGCTCTCGAACTACCAGCACACCGAGGCGGAGGAAGACGACCTCGTGGTCGCCGACCTGATCGAGGACGGCACCGCCCTCGACGCCGCCGCCCTCGCGCGGATCCGCGACATCGCCCTCGGCGAGCCCCAGATCGTCGGGAAGCTCGTGCCCCCGAGCGGCGCGGGCACCGCCGTGGCGGTGACGGTCCAGACGCCCGAGGGCAGCAGCGGGGCAGAGCTGGAGGTGACGGCCTTCGGGCGCGAGGTCGCCGCCGAGTTCCGCGAGCGCTTCCCCGACCAGGAGCTCGCCCTCTCGGGGCTCGTGGTGATGTCCGCGACCTTCGAAGAGACCGCGCGGGACGACCTCGCGACGCTGGTCCCGCTGATGTACGCGGTGCTGATCCTGATGCTCTTCGTGTTCCTGCGCTCGGGCTGGGGGACCGCGGGCACGATGTGTGTCGCGGCCTTCGCGGCGATCACGGCGATGGGGCTCGGCTTCTGGATGGGGGTCCCCTTCACCCAGGGCTCGTCGGTGGCCCCGACGATCATCCTCACCATCGCGATCGCCGACGGCGTCCACATCCTGGTGAGCTTCGCGAAGGAGCGTCGCGCGGGGCGCGAGCACGCCGACGCGCTGGTCGAGAGCCTGCGGCTCAACTGGCAGCCGGTCTTTCTGACGAGTCTCACGACGGCGATCGGGTTTCTGAGTCTCAACTACAGCGACAACGCCATGTTCCGCGACCTGGGCAACCTCACCGCGATGGGCGTGATCGCGGCGTGGCTCTACTCGATCACCTTCCTCCCGGCCTTCATCTCGCTCACCCCGTACCGGATCCACCCCGAGCGCTCGGTCGCGGGGATCTCGATGGAGCGCTTCGCCGACTGGCTGGTGCTGCGACGACGACGGGTGCTGGTCGGGGTGTCGCTGCTCCTCGTCGGGATGGGTGCCCTCGTCCCGCGGATCGAGCTGAACGACACCTTCACCTCGATGTTCGCCGAGCGTCTCGAGTTCCGCCGTCACCTCGACTTCATGTCGGCGCGGCTTCCCGGGCTCTACATGTTCCAGTACTCGCTTCCGGCGGGGGAGAGCGACGCGATCAACGACCCGGCCTACTGGGCCACCCTCGACGCCTTCGCGGCCTGGCTGCGCGACCAGCCCGAGGTCACCCACGTCAACACGCTCTCCGACACGATGAAGCGGCTCAACCGGAGCATGCACGGCGACGACCCGACGGCCTACCACCTCCCCGCCGAGCGCGAGCAGTCGGCCCAGTACCTGCTGCTCTACGAGATGTCGCTGCCCTACGGCCTCGACCTCAACAACCAGATCAACGTCAAGCGCTCGGCGACCAAGGTGACGGTGACGATCCGCACGCTCTCGTCCCGGGAGATGCGAGAGCTCGACGAGCGCATCCAGGGCTGGCTGCGGGCGCACGCCCCGCCGGCGATGCACGTGGGCGGCGCGAGCCCCACGCTGATGTTTGCCCACATGTCCGAGCGCAACGTCAACTCGATGATCCAGGGGACGGCGATCGCCTTCGCGCTGATCTCGCTGGTGCTGGGCTTCTCGCTGCGCAGCGCCCGGCTCGGGGTGCTGTCGCTCATCCCCAACGTCGGGCCCACGGTGATCGCCTTTGGCGTGTGGTCGCTGCTGATCGGGGAGGCCGGCTTCTCGGTGGCGATGGTCTCGGCGTGCAGCCTCGGCATCATCGTCGACGCCACCGTGCACTTCCTGAGCAAGTACCTGCGCGCCCGCCGCGAGCGGGCCGCCAACGCCGAGGAGGCGGTGCGCTACGCCATCTCGACGGTGGGCGCTGCGCTCTGGATCACCTTCCTGGTGTTGATCATCGGCTTCAGCGTCCTGACCCTCTCGCCGGTGGAGATGAACTCCCATTTTGGGCTGCTCATTGCGATCACCATCGGGGCCGCGCTGATCACCGCCTTCCTGCTGCTCCCCACGCTGTTGATCGAGATCGACGGCGAGGCCGACGCCGAACCCGTTCCGGACGCGGCACGGGCCACTTGAAGCCCCCACGGGGGATCCGCAGGCCTGCGCGCTCGGGAGCGGCAGCGCTCCGGCGCGTCGCGCTAGTGTTTGAAGGAGTTTCAAAGCCCCCGTCCCGGGATCCCCGCGCGAGTCCCCCCGCCGATGAAGTACGAGCACCACTCCTACGCCCGCAGCGACCGCATCGTCGTGGCCTACGCGAGGATGGTGCTGCGCTTCCGCTGGCTGGTGGTCGCCGCCGTGCTCCTGGCCGTCGCGGCCGCGGGCTACGGCAGCACCTACATGGTCACCCGCTCGGACTACCGCTACGAGTTCCGGCCGGACAATCCGCAGCTGATGGCCTTCGAGGCGATGGAGGAGGTCTACGGGCGCAACGACAGCATCCTCTTCTTCATCGCCCCCGAGTCCGAGAACGTCTTCCACCGCGACTCCATGGCGGCGGTGTACTGGCTGACCGAGCAGGCCTGGCAGATTCCCTTCTCGACCCGGGTCGACTCGCTCACCAACTACCAGCACACCGAGGCCGTGGGGGACGACCTCGAGGTGATGGACCTCGTGGAAGACCCCGCCGCCCTCGACGACGCCGCCCTCGAGCGGATCCGCGCGATCTCCCTCGCCGAGCCGCTGATCGTGGGTCGGCTGCTCCCCGAGGACGGCTCGGGGACCACCGTCGCCGTGACCGTCCACCTCCCGGAGGGCGAGACCGGCCACGAGCTCGAGCTCTACCACCTGGCCCGCGGGCTGGCCGCCGAGACGGAGGAGCGCTTCCCGGGCCACCGCGTCGCGATCTCGGGGCTGATCCCCTTCTCCGGCGCCTTCGAGGAGGCGGGGCTCCACGACCTCTCCACGCTCGTCCCGCTCATGTACGGGGTGCTGATCGTCACCCTCTTTCTGTTCCTGCGCTCCACCGCGGGGACGGTGGGGACGATGCTGGTCGCCGCGTTCTCCGCGGTGACCGGGATGGGGGCGGGCTTCTGGCTGGGGATTCCCTTTACCCAGGGCGCGGCGATCGCCCCGACCATCATCCTGACGATCGCCATCGCCGACGGCGTCCACATCCTGGTGACCTTCACCAAGGAGCGCCGCGCGGGTCGCGACCACCACGACGCCATGGTCGAGGCGATCCGCATCAACTGGCAGCCGGTCTTCCTCACGAGCCTCACCACCGCGATCGGCTTCCTCAGCCTGAACCTCAGCGAGAGCACCTGGTTCCGCGACCTCGGCAACCTCACCGCGATGGGGGTCGGGGCGGCCTGGCTCTACTCGATCACCTTCCTCCCGGCCTTCATCTCGCTGCTGCCCTACCGGATCCACGCCGAGCGGCACGTCGCCGGGCTCTCGATGGAGCGCTTCGCCGAGTGGATGATCGCGCGCCGCCGCCCGGTGCTGGTCGGGATGTCGGCACTCCTCGTGGTGATGGGGCTGATGATCCCGCGCATCGAGCTGAACGACACCTTCACCACGATGTTCGACGAGGACGTGGAGTTCCGACGCCACCTCGACTTCATGTCGGAGCACCTCCCCGGGCTCTACATGTTCCAGTACTCGCTGGGCGCCGGGGGAGCCGACGAGATCAACGACCCGGCCTACTGGGCCAAGCTCGACGAGTTCGCCGCGTGGTTGCGCGCGCAGCCCGAGGCGACCCACGTCCAGATCCTCTCCGACACGCTCAAGCGACTCAACCGCAACATGCACGGCGACGACCCCGCCGCCTACCGGCTCCCCGCCGAACGAGATCAAGCGGCGCAGTACCTGCTGCTCTACGAGATGTCGCTGCCCTACGGCCTCGACCTCAACAACCAGATCAACGTCAAGCGCTCGTCGACCCGCGTGACGGTTACCGTCGACGCGCTCTCCTCCCGGGAGCTGCGAGGCTTCGACGACCGCATCCAGGCGTGGCTCCGGGCGAACGCGCCGGAGTCCATGCACGCCGCCGGCGCGAGCGTGACGCTGATGTTCGCGCACATGTCGGCGCGCAACGTGACCGCGATGATCAGCGGCACGATGGCGGCCTTCGCGTTGATCTCGCTGATGCTCGCGATCTCGCTTCGCAGTCTCAAGCTCGGGGTGATCAGCTTGATCCCGAACATCGGCCCCACCGTGATCGCCTTCGGCGTGTGGGCGCTGCTGATCGGCGAAGCGGGTTTCTCGGTGTCGATGGTGTCGGCGTGCAGCCTGGGCATCATCGTCGACGCCACCGTCCACTTCCTGAGCAAGTACCTCCGGGCGCGACGGGAGCGCGACGTCGGTGCCGAGGACGCCGTGCGCTACGCCATCTCGACGGTGGGCGCCGCGCTCTGGATCACCTTCCTGGTCCTGATCATGGGCTTCAGCGTCCTCACCCTCTCGCCGATCGAGACCAACTCGCTCTTCGGGTTGATGATCGCCATCACGATCGGGGCAGCGCTACTCACCTCGTTCCTGCTGCTCCCCACCCTCCTGATCCAGATCGAGGGGGAGGGCGAGCAGGAGGCCCTGGCACCGGGCGCCCTGCGAGACCCGCTCCAGGAGACGACCTGATCCGCCGCGGGGTCGCTACGGCTCGCCGCGTTTCGGGTCGCGACCGGAAGCGCGTCCCGTCTCCAGCCAGCCGTCGGCCCCACCCGGTCGACCTCGACCGCATCGTAGAGGGCGAGACTCTCCGCCGAGAACACCCGCGCCCCTGACCGCTCTTGCCGGAGGTCGGAAGATCTCGTCGGGATCCTCGGGCAGGGCCAAGTCCGTCGCTTCGGCGGGTCCGTCGCCCTCGTGAAAGCTCGCCATCCCCGCCTCGCTGGTGTAGCGCAGATGGTTCAGCCTCGAGAGCAAGACGTCGCGGGGGTCGCGCCCCACGTGGAGGTAGGTGGCCTCCGGGAAGTAGGGAATGACGTCGAGGGGGGTGTGGGGCTGGTCCCTACGATGATGTCGTCGGGGCGCGACGCGAAGGCGGACCAGCGCGCGCCGTCCATCACCGGGTGGTCGTAGTGGTAGCGAAGGCTCGGGGTGCCAACGGGGCTCCTAGGTCTCCGCGCGGTGGAGCACACCCTGACGCTCGAGGGCCCGTACGCTGTCGGCGGAGCGGCCGAGCAGACGTCCCAACACCTCCCCGTTATGCTGGCCGAGGGTGGGCGCCTCGAGGGGCAGCAGGTCGGGGAACTCGGAGAACTTGAAGGGGAAGCCCGGGATCGTCACGTCACCGATCACCGGGTCGGGCACCTGGCGGATCATTTGTCGCGCGACGAAGTGGGGGTGCTCGACGGTCTCCTCCACCGTGAGCACCGGCGCCGCCGGCACGCGATGCTTCGACAAAACGTCGAGGGCGGCCTGGTCGTTCGGAAAGGACTGGAGCCACCGTTCGATGAAGGCGATGAGCTCGTCCTTGCGCTCGCCGCGGGCGTCGAAGGTCGCGTAGCGCGGGTCGTCGACCCACTCGGGCTTGCCGAGGGCCCGGGCGACCCCGGGCCACTGACGGTCGAGGGCGAGGATCACGATGTAGCCCTCCTTCGCCCTGAACACGCCCTGGGGACACGAGAGGTGGTGGTGGATGCCGAAGCGCATCGGTTTGTACTGGCCGCCGCTCGCCGCGAACATCTGCACATCGACCGAGTGCATGTGGTAGAGCGCGTCGACCATCGAGATGTCGAGGAACTGGCCGCGCCCGGTGCGCTCGCGGTGGAGCAGCGCGTAGCCCAGCCCGGCGAAGGCGTTCACCCCGGCGATCCCGTCGGCGATCGCCACCCCCACAAAGCGCGGCGGACCGTCGGGGTCGCCGGTCATGTGCATGATCCCCGAGTAGGCCTGGCCGATGTAGTCGTAGCCGGTGAGATGCGAGAGCGGGCCCTCCCGCCCGAAGATCGACACCGAGCAGCCGATGATGCGTGGGTTGAGCTCGCGCAGCGAGGCGTAGTCGAGCCCGCGTTTGGCGAGTACCCCCGGTCCGTAGTTCTCGATCACCACGTCGACCTTGGGGATCAGCTCCCGGAGGAGCTCGACGCCCTCGCCGGATCGAAAGTCGACGCAGAGGCTCTTCTTCCCGCGGTTCTGCTGGATGAAGTAGACGCTGCGACCGTCCTTCACGAAGGGGATCGACCGGGAGGGATCGCCCGACTGCGCCTGCTCGACCTTGATGACGTCGGCGCCGAGCTCGGCCATGAGCCGCGTGGCGGTGGGCCCCGCCAGGTACTGGGTGAAGTCGAGGACGG
>JANQRO010000232.1 GCA_028284525.1 Myxococcota bacterium
ACCCGGGCGCGCTCGGCCTCGGCGGTTTCGGTCGCGCTGCCGCAGGCGCCGCAGAAGCGGTGGGTGCGGTCCCACTCGAGCACCTGGATCGCGCGTCCGGTGAGCTTCTGGATCGGATCGCTCATCTGCCCGTAGAGCGAGAAGAGCTCGCGGAACTCGAGACCCGGCGGCGGGGCGGCGCTCGCCGCGAGGTCGGCGGCAAAGACGTCGCAGCCCTCGTGACGCCCGAGGTAGTGGACCGCCGCGGTCTCGAGCTCGGACTCGCGGTCGGGACCCGCGGCGATCCCCTGCGCCGGGTGGACCGCGATCTGCCGGCCCCGGTACACCAGCCAGAACTGCTCGCGGGAGCGCGGGCTCGGCGCTCGCAGCCCCGGGATGAAGAGCGACCCCCCTCTCACGCGTGTCCTTCGGCCTGCTCCGCCGCCCACTCGCCGACGACCGGGAGCTTGAAGCGCTCGCCCTCGAAGGCCTTCCACATCAGGATCACCCACAGCACGAAGGAGAAGGGACCGATCAGCAGGCCGATCACCCATCCGAACCACGGCACCCACGCCGCCACCAGGCTCAACACGAAGAGGAAGCCGAAGGTCAGCGTGGACTGATAGGCGTGGAAGCGGACATCGCGGTCTCGCTGCTCGACGATCAGGAACACGACGCCCGACACGAAGCCGAAGACGTAGCAGAGCAACCCGGCGAGCTTGGTGTCGAGCCCCGTGCTCGAGACGGACGCGGAGCCGGCGTTCTCCCCCGCTCCGAGGCCCGGAGGCGGCGGGGCGCCCCCCCCTCGCGTGGCGTCGTCGGCCGGGGGCGGATCGGGGGTCTCACTCATGGGTCCTCCTGCCAGGTCCCGGAACCCCGGCTTCCCACGGGGCTCCGTCCCTTCACGGGCGCGCACAGTGTAGTCGCCGACCGGCAGCGGTGGGGCCACCCCGGGCCGAGCCGAATCGTTCCAAGCCCGGCGGCATCCACTAGAGTGCCCGGTCCCAGGGCGCGTGGGGCGCGCCGAGCGGGGCTGCGGGGCGAGGAGGACCTCCGTGCTGATCCGAGATTCCAAGAGCTTGCCGATCGTCCCCTCCGGCGAGATCACGTCGCGGGACGCGTACCTGGAACGCCGGGCCTTTCTGCGCGCCCTCGGCGGAGCCGGAGCGGCGGGCGCGGCGCTGGCCCTCGGCGTGGCCGGCTGTCGTCAGGAGGCGACGGCTGGGGTCCCCGAGGACACGATCACCGACCGCGACGATGCGACCCGCTACAACAACTTCTACGAGTTCGGGCTCGGCAAAGAGGACCCGTCCCGCTATGCCCACCAGATGCGCACGTCGCCCTGGTCGGTGCAGATCGAGGGCGAGGTCGCCAGACCCGCGACCGTCGCGATCGAGGATCTGCTCTCGCACCACCAGCCCGAGGAGCGGGTCTACCGCCTCCGCTGTGTCGAGGCCTGGTCGATGGTGATCCCCTGGCTCGGGATCCCCCTGGGCGACGTGCTGGCGCGCTTCGAGCCCACCTCCCGCGCCAAGTTCGTCGAGTTCGAGACCCTCTACGCCCCCGAGCAGATGCCCGGGACCCGGCGCGCCGTGCTCGATTGGCCCTACCGGGAAGGGCTGCGCATCGACGAGGCGATGCATCCCCTCACCCTGCTCGCCGTGGGGATGTACGGCGACCCCCTGCCCAACCAGAACGGCGCACCCCTGCGTCTGGTCGTCCCGTGGAAGTACGGTTTCAAGAGCATCAAGTCGATCGTGCGTATCCGGCTGCGCGAGGACCAGCCCGAGACCGCCTGGAACCAGGCCCAGCCCCGGGAATACGGCTTCTACGCAAACGTGAATCCCGAGGTCGATCACCCGCGCTGGAGCCAACGTCGCGAGCGGCGTATCGGTGAGTTCCGGCGTCGCGAGACCCTCCCCTTCAACGGCTACGCCGAGCAGGTCGCGTCGCTCTACACCGGCATGGATCTCGCCAAGCACTTCTGATGCGGGGGGCGCGCTGGGTCCACCCGCTCTTCGTCGCCACGACCGGTCTCCCGGCGTTGGCCCTCGTGGTGGCGGCGCTGCGCGACGACCTCGGGGCGAACCCGATCGAGACCGTGACCCACGTCACCGGAGAGTGGGCGCTGCGCTTCCTCCTCGTGTGTCTCGCCGCCACCCCGATCCGCCGTCTCACGGGATGGCACGACGTCGTCCGGTTGCGCCGCAGCGCCGGGTTGGCGTCCTTCGCCTACGCGAGCGCGCACCTCGCCACCTGGGTCGGCCTCGATCACTTCTTCGCGTGGGCGGACATCGTCGAGGACGTGTTCGAGCGCCCCTGGGTCACGGTCGGCAGCGTGGCGTGGCTGGGAATGCTTCCCCTGGCGATCACCTCGACCCGGCGTTGGATCCGTCGTCTGGGACGACGTTGGATCCTTCTACACCGATTGGTGTACGTGAGCGCGGGGTGCGCGATCCTCCACTATCTGTGGCTGGTGAAGGCCGATTCCACGGCACCGCTGGTGCACGGCGCGATCCTGGCGCTGCTCCTCGCGCTGCGCTGGGCTCCCCAGCGACGCCGCGCGCCGGCACCGAGCTAGCGTGGTCTAGCGTTCGAGGCTGGCGCGCAGCTCGGCGCAGAGCTCGCGGAAGATCGGCATCCGCACCTCGTCCGCCTTCACCGAGAGGAAGAGCCTTCGCTCGACCGTCGGCCAGCCCTCGACCTGCACCTCGACGATGCGCTCCTGACGCAGCGCCTCCGCCGCCACCAGGGTGGGGAGGAAGGCGAGCTGGTCCGAGCCTTCGATGCAGCGCAGCGCGGCCTCCGCCGTCTCCGTCTCGTCGCCGCGGCGCCGCTCGCGTTCGGGGAGCGGACAGGCGTCGTCGCCGTTCACGAACTCGTGGCGGTCCCAATAGACCGGCACGACGAAGCGGTGGGTCTGGACGGCCTCGACCGCCACCGGCCCGACGCCGAGAGGGTGACCCTTGCGCGCGCAGAGCTGCCACCGCAGCGTGCCGAGCTCTTCCTGGAGCCAGGACTGGGGCCAGTCGAGGGGGTCCCAGTGGAAGATCAGCTGGAAATGTCCCGAAAGCCCCGCGGCCAGCGACTCGGTGGGCCGCAGGTCGACGAGTCGGACGAAGACGCCGGGGAACTTGCGGCGGAGATGGCCGTGTACCCGGGGGATCAGATGGGTGGCCAGAACGCTCGGGGCTCCCACGGCGAGGAGGGTGGGTCGAGAGGCCGACTCGGCGCGGCCCCGTCGATCCCAGTGCTCGACGCTGCGAAGCAGGGGGGCGATCGCTCCGGCGAGCTCCCGGCCCGCCGGGGTCAGCGACGCGCCCCGGGTCGAACGAGCGACCAGGCGTTGGCCGAGCTGGGTCTCGAGACGCCGCACGGCCTTCGACACCGTCGAGGGCTGGATGCCGCGGAACTTGGCCACCTCATTCATCGATCCAAAGTGATCGACGTCCAGGAGGATCTCGAGATCGACGAGTCGGAGGTCCTCGATACCCATCACCGTCTTAACGATGCCGGCCGGGTCTTCGGATTGCGCGGAGTGTGGCGGAGTGCGTGCCCCCAAGGGAGGCCCGGCGGGGGCGGCGCGCTCAGTCCAGCAGCTCGAGCAACTCATCGCGACTCAGGACACCGGCGCCCCCCGCGCCCGGCAACGCGCTCGCCGCGGCGGCTCGCTTTCGCTCCTGGAGCGCCAGGATCTTCTCCTCGACGCTGTCCACGGCGACGAGACGGTGCACGAAGACGGGCTTGTCCTGCCCGATGCGGTGGGCCCGGTCGGCGGCCTGATCTTCGACCGCCGGGTTCCACCACGGGTCCATCAGGAAGACGTGGTCGGCGGCGGTCAGGTTGAGCCCGGTGCCGCCGGCGCGCAGCGACACCAGAAAGACCGGCGGTCCGTCATCGCGCTGGAACGCCGCGACTGCGCCCTCCCGGTCGGCGGTCGCGCCGTCGAGACGTCCGAAGTCGAGTCCGGCCGCGCGCAGCGGGCCCTCGATGCGGTCGAGGAGACCGGTCCACTGGGAGAACACCAGCGCTTTGTGGCCCTCGGCCGCCGCCGTGTCGAGCTGCTCGACGAGGAGCTCCACCTTGGAGGAGCGCTCCGCGTCCTGACCCGGCACCATCCCGCGGTGACAGGCGGCCTGGCGCAGACGCAACAGCGCCTCGAGAGCCTGCACGGTGTTGGGGGTCGCGCCCTCGCGGCCCAGCCGCGCGAGGAGGTCCCGGCGCGTGGTCTGGCGCAGCGCTTCGTAGAGGCTGCGTTCCTCCTCGTCGAGCTCGACGTGGAGCACCAGCTCGGTGCGGGGTGGGAGTTCCTGGGCCACCTCGGTCTTCAGCCGTCGCAACAGCACCGGGCGCAGCCGGCGCCGCAGCTCGGCCGCCCGGTCGTCGTCGCCCGCTTCGATCGGTCGGGCGTAGCGGCGCGCGAAGGCCGCGCGCTCGCCCAGGTGCCCGGGGTTCAGGAAGTGGAGCTGGCTCCACAGCTCGTCCAGACGGTTCTCGACCGGGGTGCCCGTCAGACTCACCCGCCACGCGGCCCGCAGCGACACCGCGGCCCGCGCGCTCTGGCTCTCGGGGTTCTTGATCGCCTGGGACTCGTCGAGCACGGCGAGGTCCCAATCGACCGCGGCGAGGGTCGCGCGATCGCGACGCAGGATCGCGTAGCTCGTGAGCGTGAGGTCGGCCTCGGGGTCGAGGACCCGACGCGGGCCGTGGTAGAGCGCCACGCGCAGCCCGGGCCGGAAGCGCGCCGCTTCGGCGGTCCAGTTGGCGAGCACGCTGGTGGGGGCGACCACGAGGCTGCGGCCCGCGATGCAACAGAGGACTTGCAAGGTCTTGCCGAGCCCCATGTCGTCGGCGAGGAGAGCCCCGATCCCCAGCTCGCGCAGGCCGGCGAGCCAGTGCACGCCCTCGGCTTGATAGCGGCGCAGCTCGGCGCGCAGGTCCGCCGGCAAGGGACGAGGCGCTCGCTCCGGGAGGCGGTCCAGACGCGACCGCAGGTGCGCATAGGCGCCGGGGGGTGTCGCGTCGGCGGACTCGCACAGGGTCCGCCAGTCGTGGAGCGCCAACGGCGGCGGTGTCGGCGACGCGGGGGCGGCGTCCCGCGCGTCGAGGAAGGCGGCGAGGACCCGCCCGTGCCGGTCGAGCCACTCCCGGGGGAGGGGCGCGAACCCGCCTCCGTCGAGGGCGACGTGTGCCGCGCCGCGTTCCCACGCGGTGAGGGCATCCCTGGCGGCGAGCTCGCGTCCCGAGCCGTCGCGGAAGCTCGGGGCGTAGGCGTCCGGCGACCCCAGGGCGAATGCCAGCGCTTCGCTTCGAAAGAACGCGTGGTGCGCGGCGCCGACCACCGGCGCGTCGGAGGACGAGAGTCGCCGGGCCGCGTCGAAGGCCTCGTCGCCCTCGAGCTCCACCGTCGCGCCGACCGGCAGCCCGAGCTCGTGCTGGATCCGTCGGGCGAGCCGGGTCTCGGCCTCGCGGTCGCGCACCGGGAGCGCCCCGCCCAAGGACACGAGGGTTCCGTCGGCGCCCCCGATCCGCGCTCGGGGTGGCTCGCCGTAGACGATGTCGGCGCGGACCCGCAGCGCGTCGCCGACCCGCTCGCTCGAGAGACGGAGCGCGGGGGTCTCCGCCACCCGCGAGCGGGGCAGCCGGCTCGTCCGGATCTCCAGCGTGACGCGCCCCTCGAGGTCGGGGAGCACCTCGCCGGCGAGCTCGGCCACCCGGTCGTTCGCGAAGAACACCCCCCGCGGCAAGGTCTGGCGCTCACGGCCATCGAGGGATCCGTCGTCGAGGAGGTGGATCACGCCGTCGCGCAGAGCAATCCCGGGGACGAGGCGCTCCGCGCTACTCGCGGCGGCGTGCAGGCGGAGCCGAAACCCGCCCGGTACGTCGTCGAGGACGA
>JANQRO010000080.1 GCA_028284525.1 Myxococcota bacterium
CGCCAACCACGGGCAAAGCGCCGCGCTCGCCGCGGGCTTCGCCGCCGCCCGGGGCGAGTGGATCGTGACGATGGACGCCGATCTGCAGAACGACCCGGCGGACATCCCGCGGCTGCTCGCCCACCGCGATGGGGTCGACTGTGTGAACGGCATCCGTCAACGACGCCGCGATGACCTGCTGCGCCGGCTCTCCTCGAAGCTCGCCAACCGCACGCGCAACTGGATCACCGGCGACGACGTCACCGACGTCGGGTGCTCGCTGCGGGTGATGCGACGCGCGCTGCTCGTCGAGGTGTGGCCCTTCCGCGGCATGCACCGCTTCCTCCCGACCTTGCTCCGACTGCAGGGAGCGCGCAGCGTCGAGGTCCCCGTGGCGCACCGGCCGCGGCAGCACGGCCGCTCGAAGTACGGCGTGCACAACCGACTCTGGGTGGGGCTGGCCGACCTGTGGGCGGTGCGCTGGATGCAGCGTCGCGCGATCCGCTACCGGGTCGAGGAGCTCGGCGCGGCGGTGTCCCAGCCCGCCGCGTCCGAGGGCCGCGACTAGCCCGCGTTACATCCGCCCCGAGCGACGCCGCTCGGCGAAGCGCCGGAGCACGGCCCTCATCGTCGTGTCCTCCTGGATGCCCCCGAAGGCCCACTCGCCGAGCATGAAGGTCGGGACTCCGGTGACCATCGACTGGGAGGCCTCGAAAGTGGTGGCCGCGAGGGTGCGTTCGCAGGCGTCGAGCTCGCCCGCTGCGAGCTCCACGCCGATCCCGCGGGCCAGGGCGACCACCGCGTCGGGCTCGTCGAGGGGCCGCTGCACTTCGTAGACCTCGCTCCACACTCGCTCGCGCCAGGTGGCGCCCCGCGCGGTGTCGCCGAGCGCCACGGCCACGGCGAGGGCGGCGCGAGAGTCCATCCACTCGCGTGGCATCGACACCGGGACCCCCAGCTCGCTCGCCACCCGAGCGGCGTTGTCGCGGCGGGCCGGCAAGAGCTCGGCGCCGCGTTGAATGCCGAGCAGGTCGGCGAGGTCCAAGGGGGTCCAGACGAACTCGATGCCGAGCTCGTCCAGATCCGGCGCGAGGCGCTCCGCGACACGGTGCGCGACGTAACACAGGGTCGACGCGAAGTCGTAGTACACGGGCACTCGGAGACGTTGACGCATGGCATCCATCCGCTTAACTCGTCTCCTGCACCCCATGACGCACACGATTCGACATCGCGGACGGGAACGTACCGAACTGCGCGCCCCCGCCCTCGCGACGCCGTCCCGCGTCGCGTGGCTCGTCGGGCTCGTCCTCGTCGGCGTCCTCGGCGTGGCCGGGCTCGCCCGGACCGCGGAGATCGACGACCCCGCGCTGCGCACCAAGACGACGACCTTCGAGAACGGCCTCACGCTCCTCACCCTGCCCGACGACTCGACCCCGGTGGTCTCGATGCAGATGTGGGTACGGGTCGGCTCGCGGGACGAGACCCGCTACACCGGGCTCGCCCACCTCTTCGAGCACATGATGTTCCGGGGCACCGACCGGTTGCCCCCCGAGTCCCACGAGCGCTTCATCGAGTCGCGGGGCGGCCGGGTCAACGCCTACACCTCCCGCGACGTCACCGTCTACTTCAACGACGTGCCCCGCGACGCCCTGCCCCTCGCGATCGAGCTCGAGGCCGAACGGCTCTCCAACCTGCGCATCGTCGAGGAGACCCTCACCAGCGAGCGACAGGTGGTGCTCGAAGAGCGCCGCATGCGCACCGAGGATCAACCCCAGGGGCGCGCCTTCGAGGCGCTGATGGCGCTGTCGTTCCGCGCCCATCCCTACCGGGTGCCCACGATCGGCTGGCGCAGCGACATCGAGGCCACCACGGTCGAGGCCTGCCGCGAGTTCTTCGACGCCTACTACGCCCCCAACAACATCGTGGTCTCGATCGCCGGCGATTTCGACGAAGCCGACGCGATCCGACGGGTACGCGATGCCTTTGGCGTGTTGCCGCGCTCGGAGCCGATCCCGCGCACCCCGACCCTCGAGCCCGTCCAGGCCGGCGAGCGTCGCGACGTCATCCAGTTCGACGTGCGCAGCCCCGTGATCGCCGCCGCGTGGCACGCACCCAAGGCGGGCCACGTCGACGCCGAGGCCCTCGATGTCGCGAGTCTGCTCCTCTCCGGCGGTCGCTCGAGTCGCCTCTACCGCCGGCTCATCTACGAAGGGGAGCAGGCGCTCTCCGCCTCGGGCTCGTACTGGGAGCTGCGCGACGCCGGGGTCTTCTACGCCTTCGTCGGGCTCCGGCCCGGCGAGGACGTCGACCGCGCCGAGGCCGATCTGATGGACGAGATCGCGCGGCTCCGCGACGAAGTGGTCCCCGCGGAGGAGCTCGCCAAGGCGAAGCGACAGATCGAGGTGGATCTGATCTCCGGCTTCTCCACCGCCCACGGGCTCGCTTCGCGGATCGCTTCCGACACGGTGATCTTCGGCCGTATCCGGCCCCTCGAGGAGCGCCTCGCCGCCTACCGCGCGGTGAGCGCCGAGGACGTCCAGCGGGTGGCGCGCAGCTACCTGCGCGAGGACGGGCGCAGCGTCGTCCGGGTGGTGCCCCGACCCGCGCCGAAGGAGGAGCTCTGATGGGAGCGGCGCGCCGCGCCCTCGGCGTGTGCGCGGCGCTGCTCGCCGCCGGCTGCGCCGCGTTGCCGGGCCTCCGTGGCGACGACACCGCCGCGACGCCGAGCGCAGCGCTGCCGGCCTGGGAGGCGACGCCGCCGCCGATCGCCGAGGGTCCCGTGGTGCCCGGCGACCGGGTGCACCGCGTCACCCTCGACACCGGCCTCGAGCTCTTTCTGCTCGAGGACCACTCGCTGCCCCGTCTCGAGGTGGGGTGGCTCACGCGTCGCGGAATCGGCTCCGAGAGCCGCGAGGAAGCGGGGATCACGGCGCTCCTCGCCGAGGTGATGGAGCGGGGCGCGGGAACCCGCGACGCGCTGGCCCTCGCGCAGGCCGTGGAGCGTCTCGGCGCCTCGCTCGGCATCGGAGCGGGCTGGGACTCGGCGACCGTGGAGCTCACCGGCCTCTCGGAGGATCGCGAGGCGCTCTTGGCGATCCTGGCAGATGTCGTGCGGCGCCCGCGTCTCGAAGCGCGCGAGGTGGAACGCGCCCGCCAGCAGCAGCTCGCCGCCCTCGAGTCCGTGCGCGACGACCCCCGGGCCCTGGTGGCGCGGGAGCTCGCCCGGGTGCTCTATCCCGAGCACCGGTTTGGTCTCGACCGCTCCGGCGCCCCCGACTCGCTCGGGCGGGTCGGGCGCGCGGAGCTCCGGGCCTGGCACGGCCGGCTCTTCGATCCGGCGCACTCGATCGCCTACGCCGTCGGGGACATCGACCTCGCCACCTTCCGCGGCGAGGTCGAGACGCTCTTCGGTGACTTCGCCGCGGCGCCGCGGGCGTTGCCACCGATTCCGTCACCACCGGCGACCACGCCGACGGCGCGGCGCATCGTCGTGATCGACCGCCCAGATCTGGCGCAGGCGCAGATCGCCCTCGGACAGGAGGGGATGGCGCGCACGGACCCCGATCGCGTGTCGGTCTCGATGATGAACAGCGTGCTCGGCGGCGGTGGTTTTCTGTCGCGTCTGATGTCCCGGGTGCGCGCCACCGAAGGGCTCACCTACGGCATCTACTCCGGGTTCTCGACGCGTTCCCAGCCCGGACCCTTCACGATCCGCACCTTCACGAAGGCCGAGCAGACGGCGCAGATCCTCACGAGCATTCTCGAAGAGGTCGAAGCCATCCGGGGCGACCGACCGCCGACCGCCGAGGAGCTCGCCGCGGCGAAACGGCTGAGCGCCGGGCGCTTCGCCCTCGGCCTCGAGACCTCGAGCGCCATCGCGTCGTCGCTCCTCGACCTCGAGGTGCACGAGCTGCCGCCCGACTCCCTCGACACCTTCCGCACCCGGGTGCGCGAGGTGGACGTCGCCGCGGCCAGCGCCGAGGGCGCGCGTCTCGACCCGGGGCGGATGGCGATCGTGATCGCGGGACCTGCCGAAGTGGTGACGCCGCAGCTCGAGCCCTTCGGGCCGGTCGAGGTCGTGGCGCCCTAACGCGCCGGCCGACCCACGCCGGGCCTTCTCAGAGGGGCGTCGCGCCGGGCTGCGCGGGGGACGTCGTCGCCGCTGGTGCGTCCGCGCGGTAGCGCGCCGCTCCCGCTTCGAGCTCGCGCCGCACCTCGTCGCGCAGTCCGGCCGGCTCGAGCACCTCGGCCCCCGAGCCAAAGGAGAGCACCCAGGTGCGCAGGTCGGCGGCGGCCGCGACCTCCATCCGCAGGTCCAGATGACCGGAGTCGAGGGTCTCGAGGGTCTGACTCGGGTGCCAGGTCCGCTCGGCCACCCAGTTCGCCCAGCGCGGATCGAAGCGGATGTGCACCGCCGTGGGCGTCTCGGGGATCACGCCGAAGGCCGAGCCCACGTAGGCGTCGAAGTCGAAGTCCTCCCGCACGTCGAAGCGCGTGCCGAGGGGCTCGAGCTCGAGGATGCGCCCGACGGCGAAGGTGCGGATCTCGTCGCTCAGGTGGTCGAGCCCGACGACGTAGAGGGCGCCGGCGCGGTACCACACGCGATACGGGTCGATCTCCCGGGCGCGCTCCTGACCGCTGCGCCCGGTGCGGTAGCGCACCCGAACCCGCTCCTGGCCGAGCACCGCGTCGTGGAGCGCGCGAATCGTGTCGCGCATCTCCGAGTAGCGACCGTGGGGGCCGGGGAGCACGCGAAAGGTCTCCCCGAGTCGCGCGAGGTACTCCGAGAGCTCGGGACCCAGGCTCGCGCGGATCTTGTCGAGGGCGGAGCGGATCGAGTCGTGGAAGACGGTGCCCTCGAGGGCGCGCAGCAGGTCTTCGCCGAAGGCCAGGGAGAGGATCTCGTCGGGGGTGAAGGGGACGCTCCCCCACTGAAAGGTGTCGAGGAAGCGGTAGAGCACGCGCCCGTCGCGGCGCTCGCTCACGACCGGGAAGCCGGCCGCCATCAGCGCGTCGAGGTCGCGGTAGACGGTGCGGCGGACACAGTCGAGCTCGGCCGCGAGGTCGTCGAGCCCGACGCCGTAGTGGCTCCGCGCCAGACGCTGGATCAGGCGCCACTGACGGGCGAGCTGCTCGCCCCGCATCCCGTCCGCTTAGCCCACCCGCTCGACGTACTCGCCGCTGCGCGTGTCGATGCGGAGGGTCTCGCCTTCCTTGATGAAGAGCGGGACGTTCACGACGGCACCGGTCTCGAGGGTGGCGGGCTTGGTGGCGCCCGACGCCGTGTCGCCCTTCATCCCAGGGTCGGTCTGCGACACGGCGAGCTCGACGAAGGCGGGGAGCTCGACGTTCACCGGGCTGCCGTTCCAGAAGAGCACGTCGACCTCGGTGTTCTCCTTGAGGAAATCGCGCGAGTCGCCCACCACCGACGCGCCGAAGGGGAGCTGGTCGAAGGTTTCCTGGTCCATGAAGACCAGGTTGTCGCCGTCGAGGTAGAGGTACTGCATCGTGCGCTCTTCGACGTCGGCCTCGTCCACCTTTTCCCCCGAGCGAAAGGTCTTCTCGAGCACCTTGCCGTTGAGGAGGTTCTTCACCTTGGTGCGAACGAAGGCGCCGCCCTTGCCCGGCTTCACGTGCTGGAAGTAGGTGATGACGTAGGGGTTGCCATCGAGGACGATCTTCAGGCCGTTGCGAAAGTTCGAGGTGTCAACTGCCATCGCGCGCTCCGTGGGCGGCCGAGGAGACCGCGGGTCGAGGGGGTGGGGCGGAACGTAGCCCGCAGGCCCATCCGGGCCACCGCGTCCCGGGCTATCGCGCCCGCCGAGGGCGCGCGCTCTGATAGGATGGACCCCGTCTCGCGGCGCGGCCGCGTACCCACCCAGGAGGCTTCGATGGCCAAGCACACGATCTCGGTCCTGTTCACGGTGATGGTCGCCTGCTCGCTGGGCGGGGCGCCGCCGAGCGACGCCGAGGATTGGTACCCGTCCCAGTACGGTGCCGACGACACCCTGGGCGCGATCAACGAGCTCTCCCCCGAGAAGGTCCTCCAGGCCGCCAAGCTGATCACCACGGGGAAGACCTACTCCCTCGGAATCGACACGGGTGTCGCGACGCCGGCGGTGCCCCCCCGCGGCTATCGGATCTCGATCTTCGACCACCTGGGACGCGAGGGTGGCGGGACGAACAAGATCACCGGCAACGACGACCTGATCATGAGTCACCTCGGGGTGGGTTCCCAGATCGACGGGCTGGGCCACGTCGGCATCGACTTCGTGCACTACAACGGCACCCCCGCGAGCGAGTTCGTGCGCAACGACGGGATCACCAAGTTCGGCACCCACCTGCTGCCGCCGATCGTCTCGCGGGGTGTCCTGCTCGACGTCGCGGCGCATCGGGGGTTGGCCCGCGTGCCCAAGGGCAGCGCGGTCAACAGCGAGGAGATCCGCGCGATCGCCGAGAAGACCGGGGTCAGCATCGGGGCCGGCGACGTCGTGTTGCTCCACACCGGGTGGGGCGGCCTCGCCGCCGAGGACCCCGTCGAGTTCATGACCGGCGAGCCCGGCCTCGGGCTGGACGGCGCCGAGTACCTCGCGAGCCTGAACGTCACCGCGGTGGGCGCGGACGGCTGGGGCCTCGAGGTGCTGCCGGGAGAAACCGAGGGCGTCCTCTATCCCGTCCACCAGCTCTTCCTCACCAAGAAGGGGATCTACATCCTCGAGAACATGAACACGGCGGAGCTCGCCGCCGACGGGGTGACCGAGTTCATGTTCGTGCTGGGCCAGCCCAAGTTCGTCGGCGCGGTGCAGGTCGTGATCAACCCGGTGGCAATCCGCTAGCAACCCCGCCCCAAGGGGCCGGGGCTCCGCCGCGACGCATCAAGACCGCCCCGCGCTCGCCGATAGGCCTCCTGAACCCAAGGGAGGCCCCATGCGAAGCTCGCTCGCTCTCCGCTGTGGTGCGCTGGGTCTGGCGCTGTGGTTCTGTGCTTGCGCCGGACCCGGCGCGCGCGACCCGCTGTCGGCGGGCACCGCAAAGCTGTTGCTGCGGCCGGGTGTCACCACCCAGACCGAGGTGATCGAAGCCTTCGGCGGCCCCAACATCGTCACCGGCAACGCCGAGGGCGTGGAGACGTGGACCTACGACCGCATGGCCTACGAAGCCCACACCTCGAGCGGCGGTGCGAACTTTGCGAGCGGAGGCGTCGCCACACTCGCCGGATCCGCGGTGCCGATGGTCGGGAGTGCCTGGGCGCGTTCGTCCTCGGCGACGAGTGCCTCGCGCACCGCGACCCTGTTCCTCTATTGGGAGCAGGGAGTCCTCGCCGACTTCAAGTACCGCACCACGACCTACTGAGGGCCGCGATGCGTCCGCCGACTCCCTCGCGATCTCTCCTGGCGTTGGCGCTCGCCGCGGCGCTCCTCGGTACCGGTTGCGTCATGCGCTCGGGCGGATTGAGCACGTCGCAGCGCCAACAGCTCGAGACCCGGGTCGTCGAAGCGCCCGCCGCGACGACCTTTCACGCGGCGCGCGACGCCGTCCTGAACCTCGGCTACCGGGTGCAGTCGTCGGACTTCCAGGGCGGCGTGCTGGTGTTCACCGGGGAGATCCCCGGCAAGGACCCGGTGCTCGCGGCCGGTCTCTCGACGCTCGCCCCGATCGGAGACCTCTACGTCGGCCGTACCGGGCGCGCGGCCTTCGACACCGTGTTCTGGCCGGTGGCCTGGATCTGGGCGGCGCCGTCCAACTACCGCGCCGCGAAGAAGGACCGCATCGCGGTGCACGGGACGTTCACGACCCAGAGCCTCGGGCCCGCGCGGACCCGGGCGCGCGTCACGCTGAGTGGCATTCCGCAAGGCGCCGCGTCGTACCCGCTCGTGATCCGCAGCCTCTACGAAGAAATCGAGCGCCAGGTCTTCCTGCGCGCGGCCGACCCGCGCTGAACGCGCAGCGCCGGCCCGGGGGCTCCGTCCGCGGCTCGGGTCCGCCCGAAGACCTCGTCCAGGTGGGCATCGGGAAGCTTGCCGCTGACGCGCGAGACCCCCCAGGTGGCCAGCAGCGAGACGATCTCGCCGAGGGCGGCGCAGGAGTACGGGTTCGACGCCTCGCCCAGGAGCCACTCGACGGGCGCGGCGAGGGGGCCCCCGCCGACGACAGCGCGATAGAACTCGGCCAGCGCCGGGAAATAGTGGGCGGGATGGATCAACAGGAACACCGCCGCGCCCGCGGTGAACCCGGCGTAGGCCCCGGCCCGCGTCACCCCCCGCCAGAGCACACCGAGGAGCAGGGGCCCGGCGAAGGCGGCCATCATGCCGCCCACCCCGATCCACACCAGGATCGCGACGTTGATGTCGATCAGGAACCAGGCGAGGGCCACGGCGACGACCATCCCCACCGCGGTGCCCCAGCGACTGATGTGGAGCACGCGGCGGTCGATCGCCGCGGGGCTCAGGTGGGCGTGCCAACGGGGTGCAAAGGTCCGCCGGTAGAGGTCGTTGGCGAAGATCTGGGAGGTCGAGACGACGAGGCCGTCGGCGGTAGACATCACCGCCGCAAGGATCCCCATGCCGAGCATGGCGGCGAGCCAGGCCGGGAAGATCTCGGCGAAGAGCATCGGCAGCGCCTGGTTGGCCCCCCCGTCGGCGAGGGCGTCGCCCAGGACGCCGCGGGCGAGGATGCCCCCGGCGCCGATCGTGGGGATCAGCATCCCGAACCCGAACACCAGAACGACGAAGCGGCGACGGCTGCCCGGGTTGTCCAGGGCCCACAGCTTGTTGCCGATGTGCGGCAGGAGACCGAGAGGGACGTGGGCCGCGACGAGGGCGAAGAGGTCCCAGCGCGAGTTGAGCAGCGGGTACTCGTCGTGGAGGGGTCGGGTCATCGCGGGATCGATCTCGTGGATCCGCGTCAGCAAGCCGCCGAAGCCGCCGTCCACCCCGAAGCCCACCAGCACCAGGACACCGACCAGGAGGGCGATCCCCAGCATCATCGCGCCCTGGACGCCGTCGGTGAGGATGTCGGCGTGGGCGCCGCCGAGGCTCACGTAGAGCAGCAGGATTCCCGCGGTGATCATCAACGCGGCGAAGTTCGAGAGCCCGAGCATCTGTTGAAACATCACCAGGCCCGCGACGAGCTGGCCCGCCAGGTAGAAGAGCAGGAGCAGCGAGAAGAGGGAGACGGCGATGCGGATCCCGTCGGACTGGTAGCGGTCGCCCAGGTACTCGGGGATCGAGCGGCTGCCAAAGCTCTGCCCGGCCCGCGACACCACCCGCAGACAGATCAGCACGCCCACGTAGACGCCCAGGGGGTAGCCGTAGATCAGCCACAGGGTCGAGAGCCCGGCCTTGTAGCCGATCCCCGGAAGCCCCAGGAAGGTGGCGCCACTCGCCGTGGTGGCGGCGAAGGCGAGCGCGAGAAAGAGCGGGCCGTATCCGCCCCGGGCGGTGGCGAAGTCGTCGGCGCTGCGCACCCGTCGGCGCCCCGCCACGCCGAAGGCCACCATCAGCGACAGGTAGAAGACGAGGAAGACCCAGCTGTAGACGCGGAGTGTGGGATCGACGTCCATGCCCCCGGCTCAGCGGACGATCGGGCCCCTCGCTTGACCGCTCGGCCTAGCCCTTGGCTTCGGTCACCGCGCTGGTGAGCGCCGGGCACACCTCGAAGAGGTCGGCGACGACGCCGACGTCGGCCACCTCGAAGATCGGGGCGTCGGCGTCCTTGTTGATCGCGATGATGAAGTTCGAGCCCTTCATCCCCACCAGATGCTGGATCGCGCCCGAGATGCCGCAGGCGAGATAGAGCTTCGGGGAGACGATCTGCCCCGAGCTGCCCACCTGATACTCGTGGGGCATCCAGCCGGCGTCGACCACGGGTCGCGACGCACCCACCGCGCCGCCGAGGGCTTCGGCGAGGGGGCGGATCACCTCTTCGAACTTCTCCGGTCCGCCGAGGGAGCGTCCGCCCGAGACGATGATGTCGGCTTTCGAGAGGTCGACCCCACCCGCCTCGGCGGTCTTCACCTCGACGAACTTGGTGCCGCACTCGTCCGCGGACACCGCGACGTCGAGGGGCGAGACGCTGCCGTCGCTGCTGCCCTCGAAGGGCGCGGTGGCGCCGGGCTGCATCGTGGCCACGACCGGCACGCTCGGCAGCATGCGCGCGTCGAGCTTGCCGTTGAAGACGCGGCGCAGGAACACGAGCTGGTCGCCCTCGGCGTCGAGGTCGAAGGCGTCGCTCACGTAGGCCGCGTCCAGGGCGGCAGCCACCCGCGGTGCGACGTCCCAGCCGCTCGGGGTGTTCGAGAAGAGCACCACGTCGGCGCCGCTCTTCTCGATCGCCGCGTGCACGGCCTTCTGCACCGCGTCGGCGGTGTAGTTGGCGAAGAGCTCGCCGTCGACCAGGTAGACCTCGCCGCCCCCGCGCGCGGCGAGGGCTTCCGCTTCGCCCTGGGCGCCCGAGCCGAGCACGAGGCTCTTCACGTCGCGGCCCGAAGCCCCGGCGAGCTTCTGGGCAAAGGAGGCGAGTTCGTAGGAGGATTCGCGGAGCGATCCCTTCTGGATCTCCGAAACGATCAGTACCGATGCCATGACGTCTCCAGGCTCTCGCTAGAGGAGGCCGAGTTCTTTGATCTTGCCGACGAGTGCGGCAGCGACTTCGTCGGTCGAGCCCTCGATGATCTCGGCACCCTCGCCCTTGGGCGGGATGTAGATCTTCTCGGTGCGGGTCTTGGCGGCGAGCTGGCCGGCGAGGCCGTAGTCGGCCGCGGTCTTCGCGTCGATCGGCTTCTTCTTGGCGGCCATGATGCCCTTGAGCGAGGCGTAGCGGACCTGGTTGAGCCCGGTCTGGACGCTCACCACGCAGGGCGCGGCGATCTCGACGACCTCCACGGCGCCGCCTTCGAGCTCGCGCTCGACGCTCAGGGCGGTGCCGTTCTGCTCGATCTTCACCGCGGTGGTGGTGTGCGCGACGCCCATCAGCTGGGCCAGCATCGGGCCCACCGCCGCGAAGTTGCCGTCGTCGGCCATGAGCCCGAGGAACACCATGTCCGGCGACTCCTCTTTGGCGACCGCGGCCAGCACCTTCGCGATCCCGAGAGAGTCGCTCTGCAGCGCTTCGTCGTCGTTCACGTGGATCGCCCGGTCGGCGCCCATCCCGAGACCGGTGCGGAGCGCCTGGGTGACGCGGTCGGGGCCGATCGAGACCACCACGACCTCGGCTTCGCCCGCATCCTTGATGGCGAGCGCCGCCTCCAGCGCGTGCTGGTCGTACTGGTTGATCTCGAACTTGATGTTGTCTTCCTGGATCCAGTCGCCCTGCGCATTGACGTCGAGGCGGGCGTCCTGGTGGGGCACCTGCTTGATGCAGACCATGATCTTCATGGAAGGGGGGGCCTCCAGCGGTTGCTCTCGGATGGATGGCGGGGCCCGCGGAACCGGGGCCCGAAGCGCGGAACCCTAACGGAGCGCTTCCCTCCCCGCAACCGAAATCCCTCAAAAAAGCACGGCGAATCAGTGGGTTAGCTCAGCAAGCGCCGGCCCCGCGGGCCGGCGGGCGAGGCCCACGCGAAGTCCACAACGGCCGGAGACGGCCTACGCCCCCATGAAGATCAGAAACTGCTCGAGGCTGGCGACCCGCAGGTAGGGGTTGGTGCGCTTCTGCTCGCCCATCGTCGAGTGCGGCTCCGGCGCGTAGAGGTGGCCGGGGTAGAGCGCGGTGTCGTCGGGAAGGACCTTCAGCACCTCGTGGAGACTTCGGTACATGTCCTCGACGTTGCTGCCCGGGAGGTCCACACGGCCGCAGCTGTTGAGGAAGAGCGTGTCTCCCGAGACGAGCTGGCCGGCGTGTCCGGCTTCCTCGACGAGAAAACACTGGGAGCCGGGGGTGTGTCCCGGCGTGTGGAGGAAGCGGACCGTGACACCGCCGAGCTCGAGGGTGTCGCCCGCGGCTCGGCGCACGAGGTCGTTCTCGGAGACGCCGGTGATCTTGCGCAACCCGTCCGCCTCCAGTTCGTTTACGTGGATCGGCACCGGAGCCCGGCTCAGCAGCCGGTCGAGGCCTTCGATGGTCATCCCGAAGATCTCGCCGCCCACGTGGTCCTGGTGGTAATGCGTGACCAGGGCGCCGCTCACGCGCATGCCGTCGCGCTCGGCGGTGTCGAGGAGCGCGTCGACGCTCCACGCCGGATCGACGAGCACCGCTTCCCCGGCGGCACGGCTGCCGATCAGGTAGGCGAAGTTCGCCATCTCGCCGACCTGCACCTGTTGGAAGTAGAGGTCTCGCGACTCCGGCACGGCGCTCAGGCTCCCAACACCTTGGTGCACCACTGGTCGATGCCTTCGACCAGCTCTGCGGCGACCTGCTCGTCGGTGCGTCCCGAACGCTTGGGGACCTGAAACTGGTGGTCGGCGTGCTGGACGATCTGGAGGGTCTTCGGCGCGCCCACCCGGGCGAGGGTCTGGCGCAGGGCGTCGATGTGGCAGTAGCGGTCGCGGGTGCCCTGCACGAAGAGCATCGGGTTCACCACCCGGAAGAGCGAGTCGGCGTGGGTCGGGGAATCGGGGGCGTCGCGGCTGTGGAGCGGATACCCGAGCATGAACACCCCCTCCACCCGCAGCCGCTGGGTCGACACCAGCGCGGCCGCCTGCCCGCCGAGACCGACCCCGCCGATGAAGAGGTGGGCCGGCGCCGAGGTGGGATCACTACCCATCACGGCGATCGCGGCGCGGAAGGCCCGGACCAGCGCCTCGGCCGGGTCGGGGCGCTTTCGCTGCACCTCGGCGAAGGGGAAGTTGAATCGCAGACTCAGGTACTTGCGTTCGGTCAGCCCGCGGTGCACTGCCTCGATCAGCGGGTCGTTGAGGTCGCGACCCGAGCCGTGGGCCAGCACCACGCCGATCCGGGACCCGGTGGGCCACCACTCGGGAATTCCCAGTACGCCGCTCAAGTGTTCCGCGTCGCGCAGCGGCTCCTCGAGCGGGATTTGGATGGCTTCGAAGCGGACACCAGGCTCCACAGACTACGGATCCCCCGGAGGGCGCGGACTATACACCATTCCCGTCGCTCGCCCCTCGCTAGCCGCGTCGCTCCCGCCCGGTTACGTTCGCGCAAGTCCTTGGAGTTGCGTTGGAAAAAGTGCTGATCGCGGGAATCTCGGGCGGCCTGGGCAGGCTGGTGGCGCTGCATCTGCGAGAGGGCTTCCGGGTCGTCGGCGTCGATCGCATGGCGTGGGAGGGACGCCCCGAGGACATCCAGCTGGCCCGGGTGGACCTTCGCAAACGCGCCTTCGAGACGGTGATGCAGCGGGAACGCCCCCGCGTCGTCGTCCACCTGGGCTTCGTCCGGCACTTTCGGGGCGACGCTGCCGCGCGCCACCAGACGAACATCCTGGGCACCAAGGCGCTCCTCGACTGCTGTGTGCGCTTCGGCGTCGAGCAGCTCGTCGTGCTCTCGAGCGGCTACGTCTACGGGGCCTTTCCCGAGAACCCCTTCTACCTCGACGAAGAGCACCCCCTCGCCGCGAGCCGAAGCTATCCGGAGATCCGCGACCTCGTCGAAGTCGACGCGATGGCGAGTGCGTTTCTGTGGCGCGAGCCCCAGGTGCGCACCACCGTGCTGCGCCCGGTGAGCACGCTCGGCGCCCGGGTCCACTCCCTGATCCGGGACTACATCACGCGGCGCCGGGTGCCGACGGTGTTGGGCTTCGACCCGATGATGCAGTTCATCCACGAGGACGACGTGGTCCGCGCGATCGCGCTCGTCCTGGAGACGCAGACGACCGGCGTGTTCAACGTGGCGGGGCCCGGCGCGGTGCCCGCGTCCCTGGCGATTCGGGCCTGCGGCGGAGTGCCCTGGCCGCTCCCCGAGTTCGCGATGCGCCCGACCTTCCGCCGCCTCTACCGCGCGGGACTCTCGCCCTGGCCCGAGGGGGTCCTCGACTACATGAAGTACCCGCTCACCCTGTGTGGCGATCGCTTCGCCGAGGCGACGGGCTTCGCGCCGCAGCACTCGTTGGCCGAGACCTTCGACACCACCCGGCGGGCGGCCTGATGGGTCCCCTCGACACCGCACGGCGGGTGGCCTGATGGGTCTCCTCGACACTGCCGGTGCAGCGGCCGCAGCCCTCGCGGCGCGGCTTCCCGGTCGCGCCACCCTGGAGCGCTACGAAGCGCGGATCCAGGAGCGGCTCGAACGCGTTCCCACCCAGCTGAACGAGTACGGCTACGACCCCTGGGGTCTCTACCCGGCGGCGATCGCGCGCTACGCCGCGCCGGTGTTGTGGCTCTACGAGCACTACTTCCGCGTCGAGACCTTCGGTATCGACGGGCTTCCCTCCGGTCGTCAGCTCCTCGTCTCGAACCACGCCGGGCAGCTCCCCTTTGACGCGATGATGATCGCGTGCGCGATGCTGATGGAGGCCGAGCCCCCGCGGATCGCCCGCGGGATGACCGAGTACTGGGTCTCCCAGCTCCCCTTCCTCGGGCTCGCCGCCGCACGCGGAGGCGGTGTCTCCGGCACGCGGCGCACCTGTCGCGAGATGCTGGACGACGGCGAGGCGGTGCTCGCGTTTCCCGAAGGCGTGCGCGGGATGAACAAGCTCTACGCCGACCGCTACCAGCTCCAGCGTTTCGGAACCGGCTTCGTCTCGCTGGCCGTCGAGACCGGGAGCCCGATCGTGCCGGTGGCCGTGGTCGGCTCCGAAGAGCAGCAGCCCGGCATCGCCAACTGGGAGGGCGCCGCACGGCTGCTGGGGGCACCGTCCTTCCCGGTGACGCCGACCTTTCCGTGGCTCGGTCCCTTGGGGCTCTTGCCGCTCCCGGTGCGGTATCGGATCTACTTCGGCGAGGCGATCCAGCTCGAGGGCGACGACGACCCCCAGACCGTCGAGGCCGGCGTCGACCAGGTGCGCGGTGCCATCGACGCGCTCCTCGCGCGGGGTCGGCGCGACCGGACGGGCGTCTTCTTCTAAGCTCGCCGGGCGTGGACCCGTCTCGGATCACCATCGACCTGCAGCCCCAGGAGAGCCATCTCTACGACCGGCTGCGCGCCAAGATCGCGGGTCGGCGCGAGACGGGAAGCGTGTGGAGCGACGTCCTGCTCCTCCTGCCCGACCTCACCGTCCTGCTGGTGCGACTGCTGCGCGAGGCGAAGGTGCCCACCGGCGCCAAAGCGATCGCGCTCTTCGGGCTGGGCTACGTCCTCTCCCCGATCGATCTCGTACCCGAGCTCGTCTTCGGCCCGATCGGGCTGATCGACGACCTGCTGGTCGTCGCGGCGGCCCTCTCGCGGCTCCTGAACTACGTGCACCCCGACCTGGTGCGCTCGCACTGGCCGGGCCGCGGCGACGCCCTCGAGGCGATCCGCGAGGCGTCCGAATGGGCCGAGGGTCAGGTGCGCGCCGGGCTGAAGCGCGTCCTTCCGCGGCTGTGGAGCCGGCCACCGGGGGCGCGCAAGTCCTGAGGCGCGTCGTTCAGCGGCTCGACGCCGCGCCGGCGGCAGGCGGGTCGATTCGCGAGAGCTCCCGCATCACCGCGCGGCGCTCCTTCGGGATGCGGGTCGGGCGGCCGTCGCCGTCGACCATGGCGTGCTCGGTCCAGCCCGTGACCAGCACCTCGTCCCCACGGCGAATCTCGTAGGCCATACACAGCGACGCGCCGCGCACCCACTCGACCCAACAATCGACGTCGAGCATCTCGTCGAAGACGGCGCTGCGCGCGTAGCGCACCGACACCTCGGTGGTCGCGAAGTGCCGGTCCACGGCGACGTAGTCGCGGTAGGGGCGGTCGTGCTCGTCCATCCACGCGATCCGCGCCAGCTCGAAGTAGCGGATGTAGTTGGCGTGGTGGACGATGCCCATCGCGTCGGTGTCGAAGAATGCGACGCGGTGGCGGTAGGTGCTGCGAAGGCCGCGACGGGAGCTGCTCACGGGCGCACCCTAGCGCCGCTGCGCCGCGCAGACAGCAGACGTCGCCGGCTCAGATGAGTGGAAGTTGGCCGCGCAGCGCAGGGAGCGCCGGAGCGGCGGGCTCCTCGCGCCCGGGGAGGCTCCGCGGCTCGGGGGCCGGCGGGGCGCCGCGTTCCCGGGGCCATCCGCGCCCGCGGGCGGGGAGCTCGCGGGGCTTGATCGCGGCACCTTCGGGACACAGGTCGCGAAACTCGCACCAGGGGCACAACGAGCCCGGCTTCGGCGGATACTCGCTGGCCGACTCGATCTCGTCGATCAGGGTGATCGTGTCCCGGCGCAGGGTCTGGAGCTGTTCCCGGCTGCGCGTCGACACCCGCACCTGGTTGCGCAGCAGGTAGTGCCAGACCAGACGCACCTCCCGGGTCTCCGGGTAGCGGGGCTCGAGTCCGAGCTGATAGAAGGCGAGCTGCCGATCCTGGTCGAGGGCCTCCTGCTTGGGGACGTAGCGGCCGGTCTTGAAGTCGTGGATCTCGAGGGCGCCGTCGGGGGCCATGCACACGCGGTCGACAAAGCCCTGGATGCGATAGCGCCCGGCGTCGTCGAGGGAGAAGGTGACGCGCGTTTCGAGTCCCAGGGTCTCCTCGTGGTCGAAGGGGTAGCGGCGCCGGTAGTAGTTCGAGAGACAGCGCTCGCCGTTGTGCCGGTAGTCGTCGGGATCGGAATCGCCCCGGGTGATGCGGATGCGCTCGGCGTCGTAGTGGCGCTCCCACTCGATCGAGAAGCGCTTCAAGACCTTCGGGAGCGAGGGGATCCGTCCGCTGTCCACGAACCGGTAGAGGCGCTCGAGGATCTCGTGGACGCGTTTGCCGACGAAGGCCTCGATCGACTCGGTGTCGACGGGGCGCTTCTCGATGTAGCGGAACAGGAACTTCCGCGGACACTGCTCGAAGGCCGAGAGCCTGGAATGGCTGTAGACGGTCCCCGCCATGGGTCTCCCGCCGCTTTCGCGACAGAAACCGCCCGGGCTGGGGCGGCTCCGCCGTGGCGGCATCTAGGTCGCGGCGCGGCGGGAGGAGGGCCGCCGCCATGGCACGGGGATTGGCCCCCCCAGTATACGGCCCCGCCGGTCGAAAGGCCCCCGGTACCCGGGTTCGCCGCCGGCCCGGCGGGGCTCCTGCCGGGGGAGGGGGTCACGCTATTCTCCCGGCGCGGAGTGTGTCGGGGGACGGGCAGGAGACCGGTGATGGCGGAACAGCCGAAGGGTCACGACTCATCCACGCTCGACCACCGCGTGATCGACGCCACGGTGACGGCGCTCGGCGAGCGGGGGGCCGACGCGCTCTCGAAGGCCGAGGACGAGGGATTCCTCGATACCGAGGCCATCATCGAGTGGTCGGCTCGGCTGCGCCGGCTGGTGCTGCGCACCCGCGATCTGGGGCTATTGCGTTCGGAGGTCCCCAGCCTGGCAGAGCGGACGCTGCGGCTGTTGGAGGACGTCGAGCTCCCTCCCGGCAAGTCGGCGGAAGCGATCACCGAGGACTTCTTCAGCTCGCTCCCCGAGGTGCGCCAGCGACTCTCCGAGGACGTGGAGGCCGCCTTCGACGGCGATCCTGCGGCGCGCAGCTACGTCGGAATCGTGGCCGCCTACCCGGCGATCCGGGCCATCGCGACCTATCGCCTCGCCCACGAGCTCCACCGCGCCGGGGTGCCCGCGATCCCCCGGGTGATGACCGAGGACGCCCACTCGCGCACCGGGATCGACATCCACCCCGGCGCCGTGATCGGGCGCCGCTTCTTCATCGACCACGGCACCGGGGTCGTGATCGGCGAGACCTGCGAGATCGGCGATCGCGTGGTGCTCTATCAGGGCGTGACCCTGGGCGCCCTGGCCCCGCGCAAGGGCCAGACCCTGCGCGGCGTGAAGCGTCATCCCACCATCGAGGACGACGTCACGATCTACGCCGGGGCCACGATCCTGGGCGGCGACACGGTGATCGGCCGCGGGTCGGTGATCGGGGGCAACGTCTGGCTGACCCAGTCGCTGCGGGCGGGCTCCAAGGTGCAGATCGAGCCGCCCCGTCTCGCGCTGCGGCGGGACGGCGAGGCGGAAGAGCAGACGGAGCAGCTCCACTGGGACATCTAGCCCGCCACCTCACCGGGGCAGCCGTCCTGGCCATCCTGGGAGCGGGGCTCCTGCTCGGCGCCCCTTCGGCGCTCGCGCAGTCCGCTCCCGCGGCGTCCGGGTCGGCCGACTCCGAGGATGGCTACACGATGGAGCTCTGGACCGGGCTGATGAGCCCCTTCTGCCCGGGCCGTCTGCTGATCGATTGCCCGAGCGGCCAGGCCGAGGCGTTGCGCCAGCGCATCGCCGAGGAGGAAGCGGCAGGTCGCAGCAAGGACGAGGTGGTCGCCGCCATCTACGACGAGTACGGCGAGATCATCTGGCAGGCGCCCCGCGCCGTGGGCTTCGGCTGGGCCGCGTACGTGATCCCCGGCGTTGCGGCGCTCCTCGGGGTCGCCGTGGTGCTGACCTTCCTGCGACGCCAGCGCCGCGCGATCGCCCAGGCGCAGCCGCGCAAGGCGGCGGCGGCATCGCCGCGGCCGGCCGCCCTCGACCCCGAGGTCGAGCGCCGCATCGACGCCGAGATGAACGAACTGACCTCGTGAAGATCTACACGAAGCGGGGGGATCGCGGCGAAACCGACCTGATCGGGAGCGGTCGGGTTCCCAAGGACCACCTGCGCGTGGAGGCCTACGGCGCCGTCGACGAGCTCAACGCCTTCGTCGGTCAGGCCGCCGCGCTCACGCCCCACGACGATCTGCGCGCGCTCCTCCAGACGATCCAGCGGGCGCTCTTCTCGCTCGGGGCCTACCTCGCCACTCCCGAGGCGCGGCACCAGGAGGCGATGGGCATGGGGCCGCCCGCCGAGTCCGAGATCGAGCTCCTGGAGCAGCGGATCGACGCCCTGGAGGGCGAGCTCGAGCCGCTGCGCCGCTTCGTCCTGCCCGGTGGCAGCGCGGAAGCCAGCGCCTTCCACCTCGGGCGCACCGTGTGCCGTCGCGCCGAGCGCCGCGCCGTGGCGCTGGCCGGGCAGGCGGAGATCGACGCCCTCGCCCTGCGCTATCTCAATCGGCTCTCGGACCTACTCTTCGTGCTGGCGCGGGTCGCCAACCGCCGCGCCGGCCAGGCGGACATCGAGTGGGAGGGCCGCGGCGCCTGAACCCGGCTTGGCTCGGAGAGCCGCGGCGCCTGAACGCGGCTCGACCGGGAGGGCGGAGGCGTCCGAACCCGGCCCGGGCGAGCGCGCCGCGTAGCCCGGGGCGGTCGCCGCCTCCGCGAGATAGCCCTCGGGTCGTTCCATCGCGCAGCGGATCCAGAGCCCGATCCCGAAGCCCACGCCGAAGGCGAGGAAGATGGCCAGCGACACGAAGCGCAGCACCGCGCCGAAGCCGCCCCGTTTGCGCCGCAGCCCCGAGATCACGCGAAGGGATCCCGGCGCAGCTCGTCTCGCGAACTGCGGTAGAGCGCGTCGAGGCGTTTGCGCATCGGGTCGACGCGGCCCCGGCGCGGGCACTCGTCGTCGCGGCGCACCATGCCCTCGAAGAGCCGCACCAGGCCGACGAGGTCGGAGAGCTCGATGGCCTCGGCGGCGATCGTTCCTCGCTCGCTCATGTTGTGGTAGTTCGCGAGGGGAAGACATACGCCGGTGGTTCGGTAGCCGTACTGCTGATACGCGGTCGATTCGCAGGTGCCCCCGTCCATCAGCCGGCGCTGGTAGCGGAAGCTTCGGCGCGCGCTCGACAGGTCGCCGGCCACCGCGTCGACCCAGCGGGTGAGCCCGTCGTCGAACACGCTGCTGCGGTCGCCCACCCGGACGATCGGCCCCGCACCCTGGGGCGCGTGGGGCAGGGCCTTGCTCGCCTCCACGGCGATGACCCGGGCGCCTTCGGGGAGACGACGCGCGGAGGCGATGGCGAGGGCGCCGACGAAGCCCACCTCCTCGGCCCGGGTGAGGGCGGCACGCACGTCGACCCGGCGTCCGGGATCGATCGCATCGAGACGCTCGAAGAGCGCGAGGATCGCGGCGAGGCCCGCGAGGTCGTCGGCCACCCGTCCGACGAGCCGCGTGCCGCCGGGGCGGGTCTCGACGCGACAGGCAGGGAGGTCCCACATCCCCAAGGCGCCGGGCGCCACCGGGCGGCGGGCCTCCAGACGGACCCGGAGCCCACCGCTCTGGCGGTCGGGGCGTGCCTCGACGACCCGCGCGGGAACGCCGGGGGCGCCCTCCGCGTCGCTCTCGAAGAAGCGCGCTCGCGCGCCGGCGAAGTACTCGCGGCGCACGCCGCCGAGAAAGAGGGCGTCGATCCGCACGGCGTTGCGCCCGCGACGACTCCCCACGACGCGGAACCCCGGGTGGTCCATGTGCGCGTTGAACACCAGCGGCGCCCGCGAGCGCGGTACCCCGCGACGGCGCAGCTCGAGGTTGCCGTCGCGGTCCTCCCGCAGCAGCACGCTCGGCGTGACGGCGACGAAGTCGCGCACCCAGCGGATGACGGCGCCCTCCCGGTAGGGGGCGGTCGGCCGGGACATCGTGCGCAGCGCCAGCGCGCGCACCCGACCCGCGCGGATCTGGCTC
>JANQRO010000093.1 GCA_028284525.1 Myxococcota bacterium
CTCCTCGGGGTCGGGTCCGTATCGACCTCGCGGCGGCGTCGCTTGATCGGACTCCCGCGACGTCGTCTCGGTCCGCAGCCACGCGGCGGGCCGCGCGCGAAAGGGCCGCGGGCCCCGTGACGGCGCCGGCTTCGGCGACGGGTGGCCGCGGTTTCGACGGGCTCGCGCTCGCGGGGTGATGCCGCGTCGGCGCGGTATCCTCCCGCGGCTCGCAACGGGGAGGACGAAGGACCCGTGGACCCGCACGACGCGCTCCCGCCGACCCTCGAGGCGCCCGCGCGCGCGGCCCTCGCGTGGCTCAACGAAGGCCGCGGCACCCGGTATCGCCTCACCGGCCTGGTGGACACGGAGGCCGCCCTCGCCGCCGCGCCCGGGGAGCCGCTGGAGTTCGGGCTGGTGCTCTGCGAAGGCGATCACTGCACGCGGGAACAGGTGCGGGTCGAGCCCGGCGATGCCGGCTACACGGTGAGTGCGGGCGCCACCGCAGAGACCGCACGCGTGCCCCCGCTCCTCGACCCCCCGGCCGGCGTGCGGAGCGCCTGGCTCGACGAGCAGCTCGCCCGCTACGACTTCATCCTGCTGCTCTTCTACCGCGGCCGCTGGTGACCACCGTGTCGCTTCGAGTTGCGGAGCTTTCGAAAGAGCGGCGTCCTCGACGAGATCCGCGCGGCGGGGGGGCAGGTCTTCGCCGTCACCAGCGAGCCCCAGGCCCTCGCGAGCGAGGCCGAGGAAGACTGGGAGTTCGGATTCCCGGCGGTGGGCGACCCCCACCACGAGATCCTCGGCACCCTGCGCGAGCGCGGTCTGCTCCGCGTCTACGCCAACGAGGACACCGGCCACCTGCGCAACCGCCCCTGGGTCTCCCACCCGAAGGGCTACTACCAGCCCGCGACGATCGCCCTCGCCCGCGACGGGCGCGTTCTGTACCGATGGCGTTGCGTGCCCCAGTGGAAGAACATGAGCGGCGCCGGCGGACGTCCGGCCCCGCGCTACGCGTGGGGTCACATCGAAGCGCGGCTGGCCGACCCGGGCGGCGACGATGCTCCCCTCGACGAGCACGCCGAGCTCGCCGGGAGCCAGATCTCGTGGCCCTACTTTCTGCTGATCCTCTTCGCCCACGGCTGGTTCCTGCGCGCGAAGGCCTTCCCGTTGGGGCGCCCCGGCGATCCGCCCTCGGCCAACTCGGGGAAGATGATGCGTCGGGTCGCCGTCTTCGTCGCGGCGTGGGTGGCGGCCTTCCTGCTCTTGCCGGCCCAATGGGTGGCGCTGGCCCTCGGTGCCTGGGCGCTCGCGGCGCTCCCCGGCCTGATCGAGATCCACCGGCAGTTCCAGAACGAGCCGGACCCGACGCCCGAGACCCCCGAGCCCGTCCCCTGACTCGGAGGCCGATCCCGGACCCGAGCTGGCGGTTTCGGGGCGCGCGGTCGCGTCGCGTCTAGCGCGCGCGGTGGTCCCGGTCCTGTCCGGGCTCCTTGGGGTGTGCGTAGGGATGGGGCCGGTCGGGCGCGGCCGCGACCGGGATCTCGGCGAGCCTCTCCACGCTCTCCCGATACGCCGCGATCAGTCGGTCCTCCTCCGCGTAGGCGAAGGGGTCCTGGAGACGTTGTTCGGTCTCGCCCCCGGGCTCGGGCGGGTGCTCGCGGTACCACGCCACGGTGCGCGCGAGCGCCTCGTCGACCGGGACCAGGTCGCGATAGCCCAGTTGGGTCTTGATCTTGGTGAGATCGACCACCCGATGATGGGGGGTGTCGTGCATGCAGTAGGGCCGCGCGGGAACCGCCAGCTCGTGGGGCATGCTCACGATCTCCAGCTCCGCCTCCATCGCCGCCGCGATCACCTCGATCACCTGATGCAGCGTGAGCTGGGTCTCGTCGCCGCAGTTGTAGATCTGCCCGGCGGACGCCTCGGGCTGGTCCACGGCCAGCAGCACGGCGTGGGCCAGGTTGGCCGCATAGCCGTGCGTCGTGAGCGAGAGACCGCCGTCGGGGACGATGATGTGGGGGCGCCCGTCGAGAATGCGGCGGATCACGCACCACTCGCGGGGGATCAGCTGGTAGGGTCCGTACACGTAGGGGTACCGGAAGTACGCGGCGCTCGGGTGGTGCTCCAGCACCACTTGCTCGGTCTGGGCGATGAGGTACGCGAAGCGCAGCTCCTCTTCGCGGTCGACGACCGCCGCGTCCTCCGACACGCCGAGCGGGAGCGCCGTGGGCGTGAGGGCGTAGGGGTCCATATAGCCGCGGTAGCCCGCGACACCGCCCACACCGACGAAGCGTCCGACCTTGCCCACGAGCGCTTCGGCGATGAAGCGGATCCGCCCGTAGGTCACCACCGCCAGATCGAAGCTGCGACCGAGCAGCGTCTTGTCGATCGTCTCGCGAAAATGGGGATCCCCGTGGAGGTGTTCCACCTCGGGCGGGATCTCCGGGATCTCGTGGGTCCCGCGGTGAAAGATCGTCACCTCGTACCCGCGCTGGAGCAGTCCGTTCACCAGGAAGGGGCCGGTCGGGCCGGTGCCTCCCACGACCAGTGCTCGCATCGGTCTCGTCGCTCCCTCTCGCCGATCGAGGCGGCGTGCATGGTAGCTGGCCGGGGCGAGGGCGGGCCGCGCCAGGGCGGGTCGCCGGCACCGGACACCCCTAGCATGCCTCGGAGCCGGAGGGGAGGAAGTCCCCGCCCGGGTAGCACGTCGCGCGAGGCCGAGACGGCGGAGGGACACCATGGGGACGGGAAGCGGATGGATCGTTGTGGCGCTGGTGCTCGCGGGCGCCGGTCCGGCTGGGGCGGCGCTGCCCGAGGGTGGGGGCGAGCCCCTGGATCGTCTCGGGATGGGCATCGCCCTCTTCGGCGGTCTCGCGCTCTTTCTCTACGGAATGGAGAAGATGACCGACGGGCTCAAGGCCGCGGCGGGGGAGCAGATGAAGGTCCTGCTGGCCAAGCTCACCCGCAACCCGGTGAGCGGCGCTGTGACGGGGGCGCTGGTGACGGCGGTGATCCAGTCGTCCTCGGTGACCACGGTGCTCGTGGTGGGATTCGTGAGCGCTGGGCTGATGACCCTGGTGCAGTCGGTGGGTGTGATCTTTGGCGCGAACGTCGGCACCACGATCACTGCACAGATCGTCGCCTTCAACGTGACCGCAGCGGCGCTACCGCTCATCACGGTCGGCTTCGCGATGAACTTTCTCTCCAAGGGCGGCCGCGCCGGCCACTACGGCGACATGCTCATGGGGCTCGGTCTCATCTTCTACGGGATGGCCGCGATGGGACAGGCGATGGCGCCGCTGCGGGTCAGCCCGGGCTTCATCGAGTTGATGCAGTCGATGGAGAACCCATTGCTCGGGATGCTCGTCGGCGCGGTGTTCACGGCGCTGGTGCAGTCCTCCTCGGCGACGATCAGCCTGGCGGTGGTGATGGCCACCCAGGGACTGGTCACTCTGCCCGCCGGGATCGCGATCGTGTTCGGGGCGAAGATCGGCACCTGTGTCACGGCGCTTCTCGCCTCGCTGGGCAAACCCCGCGACGCGCTGCGGGCGGCCGTGGTCCACGTCACCTACAACGTCCTCGGCGCCCTGGTGTGGGTGGCGTTCATCGAGCAGCTCGCCGCCGTCGCCGTCTGGATCTCCCCGACGGCTCCGGAGCTCCGCGGGGCGGAGCGCGCCGCGGCAGAGGTTCCCCGCCAGATCGCGAACGCCGCCACGATGTGGGCCGTCGCGAACGTGGTGATCTTTCTGCCCATGAGCGCCCTGTTCGCGCGCTTCGCGCGACGGATCGTGCCCGATCGGGTCGAGGTCGAGACGACCCTGGTCACGCCGCGCTTTCTCGACGATACGCTGGTCCAGGTGCCGAGCCTCGCCCTGGAACGCGCCCGGCTCGAGCTGGGGCACATGGCCGAGCTCGCCGAGGAGGCCGCCGAGCGGGTCCCGACGGCCTTTCGCGCACGCGATACGACCGAGCTCACCAAACGCTACGAGGCGACCGCCGTGCTGCGCACGGCGATCCTCGATTATCTCCAACGCATCGGCCGGCAAACCCTCACCGACGAGGAGGCGGCGGAGCACGCCCGGGTGGCCTACGCCGCGGCGGAGATCGAGCACCTCTGCGCCGCGATGACCCGCGAGCTCGCACCGCTCGTCGAGGAGTTCGCCGGCGCCGGACTGAGCGCGAGCGACGCGACGAACGCGATGCTCGAGGAGCTCTACGGCGCCGTCCACCGAGCCGCGAGCGAGGGGTTGAAGGCGATCGTCGACCGCGACGAACGCGCCGCCCAGGAAGTCGTGGCGCAGCGTGAGGTCGTCTGGCGGATCGGCACCGAGGTGCTCACCCAGCAAGCGGCGCGACTCGCGGAGGACGACCCCCAGCGTCTGTTGAAGCACCGCCTGCAGGTCGATGTCCTCGACAAGCTGCGGCGGATCTACGCGATGGCCGAAGACATGGCGGTGTCGGTGCTGCCGGGGAGCGCCCTCGCACGCTAACCCGCGCCGATCGCTTCCGCGTGCGCCGCTCCCGCTCCGTGGGGGCGCGGGGGGAGCCGCTATTGCTGGCGCCGCCCCGCGGCGCGCCAGCTGGCCATGTCGCCGGCCAGATGCCGGACCGACCCGAACCCCGACTCGCGGAGCAACGATTCGGCACGGGCCGCGCGCCCGCCGCGCTCGCAGTACACCACGACGCCGGAGTCTCGCGCGGCCTCCACTTCGTCGAGGCGACCCGCGAGCTCGTCGTGGGGGATGTTGAGCGCACCCGGGACGTGGCCGCTCGCGTACTCCTCGGGGCTGCGGACGTCGAGGAGCAGCGGTCCCCCCCCGTCGGCGATCCACGCCTCGACCGTCGCGGCGTCGACGTCGGAGCTCGGCCCGCCGCACGCGAGCAAGGCGAGCCCGAGGAGGACAATCGAAGCGGATACGCGGCCCTGAACGCGCGCGGTCCCATGCCGCCCCGGCCGCCGGATCGCGATCGGGTGGCAGGGCGGGGTGGCGGGCTGGCAGGACGCTGCACCCAAGGTCGGCTCCTCGTGAGGCGTGTCGCGTGGGCGCCGGAAGATAGCGCGGCCCCGTGCCGAGGAGCCGTGCGCCTCAGTCGGGACGCGTCGCCGCGTAGCCGCTGTACGTCTCGAGGGCGGCCGCCGCGGCCAGCAAGCCGGCGTCGCCGCCGCGCGGCCCGACGAGCTGCGCGCCCAGCGGCAGGCCCGCCGTTCCCCGGGCGATCGGCAGCGACACGCAGGGAAGACCGAGGAGGGTCCAGATCCGGTTGAAGACGGGATCGCCGGTCGCGGCGAGGCCGGGGGGCGCTTCGCCGGGTGCGGCGGGGGTGAGGACCACGGCCCCCCGCGCAAAGACCCGGTCGCGCAGGTAGGCGTGGCCGCGTTTGCAGGCCGGCCCGAGGGCGCTCTGCAGCGTCGCGGGGTCGCCCGCGTCTTCCGCGAGCAGACGCCGCGTCTCCGGACGGATTGCCTCCGGGTCGCGTTCGACGATGGGACCCAGGACCTCGTGGGCCTCGGCGACGAGGAGCGCGTTCTGCAGCTCGGCCAATCCTTCGAGGGGTGCCCCGTCGTCCTCCTCCACCTCGACCCCCTCCGCCTCGAGGTCGCTGGCGAACCGCTCGAGCGCACTGCGCATCGCGTCGTCGCCTCGCTCCCAGAGCGGCGTGCGGACCAGCACGACCCGCGGCGGCTCGCGCCCCGGGACGACGGCGTCGGCGTTCGCCAGGACCTCGAAGAGCGGCACGAGGTCCCGCGCCTCCCGGGCGAAGAGACCCACGGTGTCGAGGGAGGGCGCCAAGGGCAGCACGCCTTCCACCGGGATCGCGTCCACGGTCGGCTTGAAGCCGACCACGCCGTTGAAGCTCGCGGGGCGGATCACCGAGCCGGCGGTCTGGGTGCCGAGGGCACCCGGGACCTGGCCGTCCGCCACCGCGGCCGCCGACCCGCTGGAGGATCCGCCAGGGGTGTGACGCGGGTCGTGGGGATTGCGCGTCGGGCCGGGCGCGAAGTACGCAAACTCGGTGGTGACGGTCTTGCCGAGGACGATCGCCCCGGCGTCGCGGAGCCGGGCGACGCAGGCCGCGTCCCGCCCGGGCCGGCGTCCGCGAAAGAGCGCCGAGCCCCGTTCGGTCGGGA
>JANQRO010000098.1 GCA_028284525.1 Myxococcota bacterium
CCACCAGGTCGTGGCTGCCCGTCCCGCGCATGCCGACCGCGTCCCAGGTCTCGTCGATCCGGGCCTTCGCGGCCTCCATCACGGCCATCATCGGGAGGCCGCCGCCGTCGCGATCGTCGGAGAGAATTCCCACACCGAGGTGTGAGGCGCCGTTGCAGCCGCTCGCGAAGGGCCAGCGCCCACGGACCACGAATCCCTCGGCGGTGCTTCGCGCCGGCTGTGGCGGGAAGACACAGCCCGCGAAGACGATGTCGGGGCCCTCGGCGTAGAGCTCGGCCAGCGTCTCTACGGGGAGAGAGGCCAGATACTTCGACGCGAAGGCAAAGCTCGCCACCCATCCGGCCGAGCCGTCCGCGCGCGCGATGCGCTCGATCAGCCGCAGAAAATCGGCTGGCGCCATTCCCGAGCCCCCAAACTGCTCCGGCACAAAAGCGCGGTAGAGGCCGATCGCTTTCAGTTCCTCGATGACGTCCGGGCTGATGTGCCGTTCGCGGTGGAACTCCTCCCGACGCGCCGTGACGTCTCGGAGCAGCGCCCCGAAACGCGCCTCGTCGAAGGGCTGGGCGGACGAGGTGAGACGAATCGGAGTTGCGGCCGCCACGGTGTCCCCTCCGCGCTGCGAGGTGATTGGTGAAAAATCACACAAATACGGTACACCGAAAGTCCGGCGCACACCAGTTGGTCCGCGGACGCGTCGGCGATGGCAACGCCGCGATGCGCACGGTGGCTCCTCGCCCGGGAACGCGTGGCCTCCCCGATCGTGGACCCACGGGATCTCCGTCATACTCACCCCGATGACGATCACCATCGAGTCCGCCAACCGCTGTTTCAGTGGTGTGCAGTACGTCTACTCCCACGACTCCTCGACACTCGGCTGTCGGATGCGTTTCGCGGCCTACGTGCCCGACGGCCTCGCGGGCCCGGCGCCGACCTGGGTCTGGCTTTCGGGGCTCACCTGCACGGAGGAGAACTTCACGGCGAAGGCGGGTGCCCAGCGCGTCGCGAGCGAGCTCGGGATCGTGATCCTCGCGCCCGACACGTCGCCGCGGGGGGACGGCGTGCCCGACGATCCCGACGGGGCTTGGGATTTCGGACTCGGCGCGGGCTTCTACGTCGACGCGACCGAATCGCCCTGGTCGCGTCACTACCGGATGCGCAGCTACGTCGAGCGGGAGCTGCGGGAGCTCGCGGTGGCGGAGCTGCCCGTCGACGACGCCCGTGTCGGGATCAGCGGGCACTCGATGGGCGGACACGGCGCGCTGACGATCGCATTGCGCAGCCCCAAACGCTTTCGCTCCGTTTCGGCCTTCGCGCCGATCTGCGCGCCCATCGACTGCCCGTGGGGTCAGAAAGCCCTGGGGCGCTACCTCGGCGCCGACCGGGAGGCGTGGCGCGAGTACGACGCGTGCGCGTTGCTCGACGACGGGGCGCGGGTGCCGGAGATCCTCGTCGACCAGGGCCTCGACGACGGCTTCCTCCACGAGCAGCTGATGCCCGAGCGTCTCGAGGAGGCGTGCAAGACCGCCGGTGTCTCCCTCGAGCTGCGTCGGCAGCCCGGGCACGACCACAGCTATTTCTTCATCGCCTCCTTCATCGAAGATCACCTGCGCTGGCACGCGGAGCGGCTTTCGCAGCCCCCTCCGCCACCCTGAGACGCGCTCGCTGCGCAGGTCGAGGTGGCCGGAACCGCGTGACGCCGCCGGGGCGCTTTGCGCCCGCTAGGGGAGGGCTGTCTCGTCCGTCGCGCGCGGGTCGGCGTTCGGGCGGGCGTCGTCGAGCCGCTCGCGCAGTGCCGAGACCTGCTCCGCCGATCCCAGGACCAGGAGCCGGTCGCCGGCGTGGAGCGTGGTGGTCGGCCCGGGGTTCGGATGGCGACCCCCCGGGCGCTCGACCAGCAACACGTTCGCGCCGGTGCGCGCGCGGAGGTCGAGGGTGGCCAGGTCGCGCGCTGCGAAGACGCCGGGGACGTCCACCCATTCGGTGCTCACCTGTTCGAGCTCTTCGACCAGCCAGGGGTCCAGGGGCAGCGTCGGCGCGTCCCGGATCGCCACGTATCCCTCTTCGCGCAACGCGTCGGTAAAGCGGTGCACCGCCTCCTGTGGGGTGCCGTAGCGACCCAGCACCTCGCCCACCAATTCGAGGGTGCCCTCGAGCTCGTCTACGACCACCGACGACGCCCCGCTTGCCGCGAGCTGATCGACGCTCGCTACGTGCGCCGAGCGCACGACGAGGGGGACCGAGGGGGCCAACTGGTGGACCAGTCCCACCACGCGACCCGTCGCCACGGGGTCGTTCACCGCGACCACCACCAGCCCCGCGCGCGCGACCCCGAGACGGCGGAGCACGCTGGGGCGCATGGCGTCGCCGTAGAGGACCGGTTCGCCCCGCTGCGAGAGCTCGCGCACGGCGTTGGGGTTGGACTCGAGCGCCACGTAGTCGCGACCCAGGGTACGCAGCACGCGCCCCACCGATTGGCCACTCAGCCCATACCCGATCAAGACGGTGTGGCCCGACTGCTCCTCGTCCACCGACGCCGCAGCGCCCGTATCGCGGAGGTCGCCCCGCGAGGCCAGCCAGTTCGCGGCGGGCAAGGCGACCGGCGTGAGGAAGAGCGTGAGGACGGAGGCGCCGATGAAGACGCTTTGGGTCTGCTGGTCGAGCAGTCCCGCAGCCGTCGCCGCCGACGCCAGGACGAAGGAGAATTCGCCGGCCTGGGCCAGGGGAAGACCCACGCCGAGCCCGGCGCGCCAGCCCCGCCGCAGGAGGCCCGCCACCGCCAGGGACGCCGAGCCGGCCTTGACGACGGTGATCCCCAGGACCAGCGCGACCGCCAGCGGCCACGCTTCGACCAGCGCGTTCGGGTCGAAGAGCATCCCCACCGCCGTGAAGAAGAGCCCGAGAAGCGCGCCCCGCAGCGGCACGACCTCCGCCACGAGCTGATGGGCGTAGGGCGACGCCCCCGCCACCAGGCCGGTGACGAAGGCGCCGACGGCCGGGCTCAGGCCGATCGAGTCGGCGGCAAAGGCGGAGCCCACCGCCAGCAGGATCGCGAGCAGGCTGAACAGCTCCCCGGAGCGAAGCAGCGCCACGCGCTCGAGGAGGTAGGGAACCACCCCGCGCACGACGGCGAAGAAGAGGACGGCCGCGGCGACGGTCAGCGCGATCTTTCCCGAGACGTCGACGAAGGATGCGCCCGCCGCTCCGGCGAGCAGCGGAATCGCCAAGAGGAACGGGACGAAACAGGCGTCCTGCAGCAGGAGGACGCCGAGAATGAGCTGGCCGCGGGGAGAGCGCAGCTGGTCGCGCTCCGACAGCAAACGAATCACCAACGCGGTGCTCGAGAGGGCCGCCATCATGCCGAGCGCGACGGCCGCGGCCCCGCCGAACCCCAGGGCCCAGGCCAGCAGCGCCATCCCCGTGAGGCTCCCGCCGATCTGGACCGCGCCGGCGGTGAGGGCGTCACGCAGGTGGCGGCGCAAGGTCTCCAGGGGGAGCTCGAGTCCGATCTCGAAGAGGAGAAAGACGACGCCGAGCTCGGCTGCGTGGCGGATCCGATCAGGGTCCGTCACCCAGCCCAGCCCCGCTGGCCCGGCCGCCGCGCCGGCGACGACAAAGCCCGCGATCGACGGGAGCCGGAGCCGCTCGAAGAGCACGAGCCCGCCCGCCGCGAGTCCCAGCAGGACCACGAGATCGCGGACAAAGGGGTCAGCGTGCACAGAAGTGGACCTTTCGGCTGGGATTCGGGGTGACCCGGCCAAGATAAGGTTTTCTCAGTCGCCTGCGGGCTGCCTCCTCCAAAAGGGCTGGCGACGCGCGCGCTCGATCGTGCAGAGTTCGTCTCGACCCTTGGGATCGACGGGCCCCTACGGGTGTCGACGTCGTCGCGCGCGCGAACGTACACGCGACCCGGCGAGATGCTCCTCTCGTACCTGCCCCGGACGCTTCCGATCTTCCTCCAGCGCGAGCGGCGCTGCGGGATGCGCGGTCCGGGTTCGGAGCTTGGGGGCCTGCTAGCCGCCGGCCTGTAGCTGGCGTCGGTACTCGTCCTCGTCGAAATGGCCGAGCGAGCGCTCGATCGCGCTCCCGTCCGGGCTCAGGCTCCAGACCTCGTAGCCACTCACCTGAACCGACGGACCCGCCGCCCCTCCGCCGGCGTAGGTGCCGAACAGGGTCCAGTGGAATACGGCGTCGTCGGCGCGTTGCTCGAGGCGGTCGAGCTGGACGCGAAGGTCGGGAAAATCGTCCATGAACCCCGCGGCGGCGGCGGTGATGGCGGTGCGTCCCACCGAAGGGTCACCGTCGTTGATCGTGAGCGAGCCGTCCTCGGTGTAGAACGCTGCGACTTGGGCGGGGTCTCCGCTGCACCACGCCGCGGCATAGCGCACCGCGAGATCGCCCACGGTCTTGCCGTCCATCTTCGTCCTCCTCGGGGAAGCATAGGGGGGAGGGCAACCCCGTTCGCCACGGCGACTTCCCGGGCTCATCGGGGGATGGCGACGCCGCCGACGATGCGCCGGGCGCCCGGCGGCGAGCGGCATCGCGCTTGCCGGTCCGTTGCCGCTACAGTGCCGGAATCCGACCCGCCATCCCCGCAGGGACCCGGCTGCTGGAATCGCCCGTCACGCGCTGGAGCGCACCCGGCACTTCCGAGTGACGGGTACGGTGCCGGCTCCGGCGCCGCACCCACCCGGAGCAGACCCCCCGCAAGGGAAGGGAACCAGCGTGAGCGAAGGCCCGGACCGTTTGCCGCATCGTCCCCGCGTCGCCTTCGTCTGCGTGCGCTACGGCGAGCCCGAAAAGGAGTATCTCCGCCGCCAGGTCGCGGCCTTCACGCGGGTCGAGACCCGGATCCTGGCCTGGGCCGACCACCGCGCCGGAGGCGACGAAGCGCTCGACCTGGTCGGGCCTCGTTGGGAATCCAACGGTGGATCCCGCGTCGTCTGCGCGATTCGCCGACGCCTCGGGCTCGAATCCTTCGCCCCGTCGGCCGCCGAACGCGATTCCATCGCCCGGTACCTCGACGCGACAAGGCCCGCAGCGATCTACGCCCACGTCGGGTTCGTCGGCATGCGCGTTCTCCCGATCGCGCGCAACCACGGGATCCCCCTGGTGGTGCATCTCCACGGGATCGAGCTTCAACGCGCCCAGCGCGACCGCCGGACGGCCCATCACCTGATCGATACCCTCGACGCGTCGAGCCACGTGATCGTGGTTGCGCGCTACATGAAGACGTGGCTCCGCGAGCACGGCGCGCGAACCGATCACGTGCGGGTGATTCCGATGGGCGCGCCGATCGCGCCGGAGACGTCCGTCCCCGAGTCCTCACGGGATCCGCGTCTGGTCGCGATCGGTCGCCTGGTACCCTGCAAGGGGTTCGATCGCGCCATCGAAGCGGTGGCGGACGTCCGAGATCGTTTCCCCGGGGTTCGCCTGCGAATCGTCGGCGACGGTCCGGAGCGCGAACGGCTCGAGAAGCTCGCGGCGGTCCTGGGGGTGGAGCGCCACGTTGCGTTCCTGGGGCGTCGGCCGGCGTCGGAGACCCGCGAGCATCTCGATTGGTCGGATCTCCTGATCCACCCCGCCTCCGACGATCCCGACGGACCCGAGGCGTTCGGTGTCGCGATCACCGAGGCGATGGCGGCGGGGCGGCCCGTGCTCGCCACCGAGTGTGGCGGGATCCCGGATCAGGTGGTGTCGGGCGAAAGCGGAGTGCTGGTGCGTCAGCACGACCGCGCTGCGCTGTCCGAGGCGCTCTTCTCTCTTCTCGCCTCCCCCGAGCGTCGCCGGCGGATGGGTACGGCGGCACGGGCGCGCGCCGCCGCGTGTTTCGACGCCACCGAGATGGCTGCGCGGGTCGAAGACGTCCTCTTGGACGCCGCGTACGCGCGCGTCCGCCCACTCTTCGCGGGGCTGGCGGCGCGCGGCGTCTGACGGGGACCGCGCACGGGCAGGGTCCGACGCTTCGCGGGGGTTAGTCCGAAGCGGCCCGGGCTTCGCGCAACCCCTCCTCACGCGGCGTGAGTCGGTGGATCGTCAGACGCCGCCCGTCGAGGTAGTCCGGAAACACCGAGAAGCGCTCCGGAGCGCCGACCTCGAAGAAGCGCTCGATCTCGTCGTGGGTCTTGCGAGGCACGTCTTTGTAGTAGAACAGGTACGTCGGGCGGTAGCGGGCGATCCGGTCGGCGAGGTTGGGACCCCCGACGTCGAGCGTAATCGCCAGCGCGTCCGTGTGGAGCGCGATCGTATCCGCGCCGTCGCCGAGCAGGATCGGGCGGGTTTCGCCATCCCGCCGAAACCGGGCTTCGAGCGCGTCGACGAAGGCGGAGTATCGATGCTCTGGCGCACCGAGAACGCCGATCACCCGCGTCGTCTGCGCGACGACGTCTGCACCGACGGCGAGCGCCAAGACCAACGCGGCCGCGCGTAGACGCGGTCGCCGGTACAAGGTGTCCAAGGCGACGACGCAAAGCGCGCTCGCCGGGACGACCAGGCCCACGAAATAGCGGGGCGGCGCATAGTCCTTGGCCGAAAAGGACAGGAGGCCCCCACCGATCACCAGGAGCGAGGCGAGGACGACGGGTCGGCGCAGCGTCGCGCCCGGTCGAAGCACCGCGATCGCGCACACCGCCAACGCGACCGGATAGACGACCACACCGATCTCCAAGCCGCCCTTGGCGGCGCCCCAGATCGACCGGGCGTGCCCGACGAAGAGAGACGCGATCTCCGCGACACTCCACGCGCTGGCCCCGAGTCCGCCGGCGGCGAGGTGATCTCCGGGACCGAGGTTGAGGGAGCGGAACAACGCGAAATCGCTCGGATAGCTGTGCAGCCCGTAGGCGAACCACGCGCCGACGACCGCGACGGCGGCGATGCCGAGAAGCGACGCGTCGGCGAGACGCCGGCGAAGCGGGCCGGGATTCAACAGGGCCACCAACCCCAGGGCGGGAGCGAAGACGACAGCGGTCAGCTTGGTGAGGATCGCGGTGCCCAACAACACGCCCGAGGCCGCCGCCCGGGCACCGCCGATCGGCGCGCCGCGTCCGGTCGCCAAGAGCAGCGACGCCACCGCGAACGCGGCGGTTGGGAGGTCGAGGAAGGCCAACCGGCTGTTGAAGAAGAGCAGCGCGTTGGTCGCCACCAACAGCGTTCCGAGAAGCGCCACATGGAGGCTCTCCCCGCGGCGGAGCCAGAGGAAGGTCAACAGGATCAGAGCCGCCGCCGCCGTCGCGGAGATCGCCCGCGCCGCGACGATGCTCACCCCGAAACCGCCGAACACGGTGCGCTGGAGAAGCGGAACGACGGGCATCACGCTCGCCGGGTTGTAGTCATCCTCGATGTGCCAGTGGTCCGCGCGGGTCGCCCAGAGCGCGTTGCGCGCCCAGTAGCCCTCGTCGGTGTAGAGCGAGGCGGACCACGTGAGATCGGCGGGGGGATCGGCCCCGAGGTCCACGAAACGGGCGACCGCAAAGACGATGCAAACGACGATCAGCAGCGCGCCGAGAGGGGCCGCGCCCGCCAAGCGCACCCGCCCTCGGTCCGTGTGACCGGGTTCTCCACCCCGCGGCTCGTGTCCAGCGGTATCGCCGATGACGTGGTGCTCCCGAGACGAATGGTACCGTCGCGCCTGCTGGGGGTGTCCCCCGCGTCCGGCCCGTCCGGGCGAGACGCCGCACTAGGTGGGTGTGGACGAACCCGGGTGGGGTGACGGGACTTCGGCCGGGCCGGTGGATTCCCGCAGCGGCATCTCTTGTGCAGGGTGGGCGCAGCGGGGGATGGCCCCCCGCCGCCCTTCGCCCCGGCCACTGCGCAGAGGCGTCCAGAAGGAGACCGTGGATCTGGTGCGCCCCCAGACGTCTGCGAGACTCCGGCCCGCACGATCCCCTTCCCTCCGCCCACCGGAGCCCGTGACGTCCATCCCTCAGTCTTCGTCGCCGCGACGGACGAACCGCCGCCGCCCCAGGCTCGGTTGGGGGGGCGTCGTGCTGTGCGGCGTCGCGATGCTTCCGCTGGCGGCCCACGCACAGAGCCTCCCCGACCGACCACGCATCCAAGCGGTCCGTGCGGAGGTTCCGCCGCAGATCGACGGGCGTCTCGACGACCCCGCCTGGCGCGACGCCGCGCTGATCGATGGTCTGCGCCAAGAAGTGCCGGTGGCCTACGGCGAGCCGAGCCAACACACCGCGGTGCGGATCCTCTACGACGCGAACTTCATCTATTTCGGGGTGCGCGCCTACGATACCGAGCCGGAGAAGATCGTCGCCACGAGGATGCTCCGCGACGCCGACATGCAGCTCGACGACCGCGTCAGCTTCAACGTCGACACCCTCCACGACCAGCGCAACGGCTACTTCTTTCAGGTCAACCCCCTCGGCAACCAGCGCGACGGTCTGATCGACAACGGAGCCATCAAGTACAACTGGGACGGGATCTGGTACGCCGCGGGCCGTGTCGACGACGAGGGCTACGTCGTCGAGGTGGCCATCCCGTTCAAGACGATCTCGATCCACCCCGAGAAGACCACCTGGGGGCTCCAGGTGTTTCGCGGCATCAAGCGTCACAACGAGAACAACCGGTGGGCGAGCCCGACACCGAACATGGATTTCTTCAATCTGGCCGGGGCGGGATACCTCGACGGCCTCGAGGGGATGCAACAGGGATTGGGTCTCGACCTCGTTCCGGGCTTCGCCGCTCGCTACCTCGACGACCCGATCGAAGACCGCGGCTACGCCCGTGTCGACCCCCTCTTCGACGCCTTCTACAAGCTCACCCCGTCACTCACGGGATCCCTCACCGTGAATACCGACTTCGGGGATACCGAGGTCGATGACGTCCAAGTGAACCTCACGCGCTTTCCGCTCTTCTTCCCGGAGAAACGGCAGTTCTTCCTCCAGGACGAGGGCATCTTCGATTTTGGCGGGCTACAGCGAAACCCCTTGCCCTTCTTCTCGCGCCGGGTGGGATTGAGCAATCAGGGCGAGCCGATCGATATCATCGGCGGAGCGAAGATCACGGGACGCGCGGGCCGTTTCAACATCGGCTTGCTCGACGTCGTGACCGACGCCTACACACGCAAACGCGACGACTCGACGCCACCCGGAGAGGACCCCACACGGGTCGACACCAAGAACCTGGCCGTTGCACGGATCACGGCCAACGTCCTCGAAGAGTCGAACGTCGGGATGGTCTTCACCCACGGCGACCCGAACTCCAACGACGACAACCTGCTCTACGGCCTCGACTTCAACTACCGCAACAGCAACTTCCTGCCGGGGCGCACCTTGATCGCACGCGCCTGGGGGCAGGGCACCGACACCGAAGACGTCTCCGGCGACGACTGGGCGTGGGGCACCCGGCTCCAGTATCCCAACGACCGCTTCAACTGGCAGATCATCGCCGAGGAGGTCCGCGAGAATTTCTTCCCCGCGCTGGGGTTCACCAACCGGATCGGGATCCGCAACTACTTTGGCGTCTTTCGCTACCGGATCCGACCACAGCGCACCCTCCGTACCGTCGACGCGACGATCTCGGGATCGCTCGTCACCGACACGGGCAACGATTTCGAAAGCGGCGCCATCGAGCTACGCCCCCTCGCGATCACGAACCCGGTGGGCGACCGACTGGAGTTCGAGTACTCGCGGGTATACGAGACGCTCACCGAGGACTTCGAGATCCGGGACGGCGTCGTGATCCCCGAGGACGACTACGGCTGGAACCGCTACGAAGTCGTCGCGGCCACGAGCGACGGGCGTCCGCTCTCCGCCGAGCTCATCGTCCGCTGGGGCGGCTTCTTTGACGGCGACCGTCTCGACCTGCTCCCGAGTGTGCTGTGGCGCCCTTCCAAACACCTCTCGCTCGCGGTGGCCTACCAGCGCAACGACGTCGACATCCCCGAAGACGATTTCACCGTCCATATCGCAAGTGGTCGCGTCGATCTCCAGTTCACGCCACAGATCTCGTGGTCGACCCTCACCCAGTACGACAACGCCAGCGATGAGATCGGAATCAACAGTCGTTTCCGATGGATCATCGAACCCGGCAGCGAACTCTTCCTGATCTTCAACCAGGGTCTGCTCATCGACGATGGCCGTGTCGAACGCGGGGCAACGGAGCCCCGGGTGAAGCTCGGCTGGACCTTTCGGTTCTAGCCGGGCGTCGCGCGTGGCTCGGGCGACGTCTTTGGCGGCGTCGCGCAGAAGGAGAAGGCTCAGTAGACGCCGGTATAGAGCGCGCGGACTTCGTCCCGTTCTTTCCCCGCGACCACCGCGAGTTCGCCGCGTTTGTGGACCAGGAACACGTCGATGAGCTCCCGCGGGAACCACCTGGACACGGCTTCGCTCGCCTCGAGCCGGTGGAGGGCGGCGGCGAGCGAGGTGGGGAGGCGCTCGACGCCCAGATCGGCCAGCGCGGCGGGGTCCAGCAAGCCGAGATCGCCCTCGGTGGGCGTCGGCGTCGCGGCTCCCGCGCGGATTCCGGCGAGACCCGCGCGTGCGATCGCGGCGAGCTGGAGGTAGGGATTGCCCGTGGCGTCGGCGGCCCGGAACTCCACGTTCATCTGCTCGGCGGGATCGGCGCCCGGGGTCGCGGCGAGGGGGCAGATCCGCAGCGAGGCTTCCCGGTCGCGGACCGCGAGATTGTTCCACGCGGCGCTCCACTTGTGTGGAACCAGGCGGTCGTAGGAGAGGGCGCTCGACGCCGTGAGGGCGAGGTACTCCGGAAGGTGGTCCCGCACCCCGGCAAAGAAGGCGCCGGCCTCCGGGTGCAGCTGGGCGGGCGCGTCGGCGTCGTAGGTGCAGGGAACTCCGTCGCGGTCGGTCAAGCTCAAGTGGAGATGCAAGCCGTTGCCGACGTCGTCGTTCACCACCGGAGAGAAACTCACGCGGCGTCCGAGCCGGGACGCCACCGCACGCGTGAGCTCGCACACGATCACACTCTCGTCGGCGGCGCGGAGACCGCGGGCGGGTGCGATGGTGACCTCGTATTGATCGCGTCCGTACTCGGGGAGAAAGGATTCGGGTTCGACACCCGCGGCGGTCAGCGCGGCGAGGAGGGTCTCGCCAAAGGACGCGTTGCGTCGATAGCCCGCCAGAGAAAACCCCGACCAAGGACCCTCGGCCTCGGGTTCACACCAGAACTCGTGCTCGAACGCCGCGCGGATCCTGAGACCGGCCTCGTCCTCGAGATCGCGCAGCGCGGCGGCCAGCGCGGACCGGGGACAGCACACCCACGGGTCCCCCGCGAGCGTCCGAAGGTCGCCAAGGACGAAGTGCTCGGGCGGCCGGCCGTCGTCGAGATCGACGCGCACCTCCGTCGCGAGGTCCGGGACGAGCCGCAAGTCGCCGAGTGACCCATAGGGGCCTTCGGGGATGGTGTTGAAGCACGTGATCAGGTGGTTGGTCGGAACCCAGCCCACGCCGTGCCGCCCCCGGCCCGCGAGTGCGGCCGCCGGGATCCCTTTGCCGCGGACCTGGTTTGCGAGGTCGGCGCACACGATCATCGCGATCGGTTCGCGGATCACGTCGCGATGCTTCCCTGGATCTCGGCGATCAGCTCGGCGGTGGTGACCTGACGACAGTATCCGCGCAGGGCGCGCTCGCTCCCGGCTTGGCGTTCCGGGGAGTAGGTGGCGCACGCATCGGTCACCATCGTCACCAGATAGCCGATGTCACAGGCGTCGCGGATCGCCCCTTCGACACACTGGTCGGTGGCGGAGCCGACGATCACGACCTGACGGGTTCCGAGAGCGCGCAACACGAAGTCGATGTTCGTCGAATTGAAGACGCTCGAGGAGGTCTTGCCGATCACGATCTCGTCGCCGACGGGTGCGATCTGCTCCAGGACCCGAGCGCCCCACGAGCCCTTCGGCACGTTGAAGCCCGTGATCTTGTAGTCGAGTCCCCGGTCGCGGCCGTCCAGGGTGAGGTTCTCGATCACGCAGAAGATCACCTCGATCTGCGCAGCGCGACATGCGTCTTGCAGGGCGCGGACGTTGTCGAGGACTCGCGGGAGTTCGCCAAAGAAGTACGCGTGACCCGCCGCGTCACGACGGAGATGGTCCCGCGCTTCCTCGCCATCCCGATGCGCACAGAAGTTCTGGAGATCGACGACGAGCAACGCCGCCGCATCGGGGACGAGCGCTTGTTCGCGGCTCCATTCCAAGACAAGACCTCCATCGCTCCACGAGCCCGCGTGGGTAGGCGACACGACCGGGTCGCGGCCGCGCCTAGGTTCCCGGTCCCCGCCAGGCGTGGGAGAATTCCGGACGGACCTCCGCGCTTCTCGCCCGTCCCTCGGCGGCGAGCTTGGATCGGATCAAGGCGAGGTGTTCGCGCCCGAAGAGCCCCACGTCCCGGTTCTTTGTCGTGTCGTGGAATACGTAGTGGGGGATCCCGACGAGGCCTGTCTCGTCGGCGGCTCGCATACACCGCTCGAGCGCCGCCTCGGCCGGACCACCGGTCGCGACGAACGCTTCGACGCCCGTGAGCTCGCCCCCCACCCGGGCGAGCGACCCACACAGCGCGTCGATCGATTCGAGCTCGTAGTCCCGCCATCCGCTGCCCCACCCGTGGAGGTAGACATCCATCGCGAAGGGAACTTCGAGACGTTGTCGTTTTGCAAACAGGAACACGCGGTGGCCCAGGGACGAATCGAGAAGACGGTGGGGGCTCCGGAGCGGGAGACCCTGGAGCGCGGTGTACTCGCGCGCTGTGGCGTAGTACATCCGCGCTCTTCGGTCGGCGGCGGGGGAGGGAGGTCTCCGGCGCATGTCGGGCTCGACGGTGGAGCTGATCCCCAACCCGGTGTAGCTCAGGGTGTAGGGGCGAACGTCGACGTTGACCCGATAGTCGCGGGCCAGCTCGAGAGAAGGCCGTAGAGCGATGTAGGCGTGGGGCGATTTGAGATCGAGGTAGACGGTGACGGTCTTCTCCTCGTCGAGATTCGCGAGGCGCCGCCAATCGTCCGCCTCGCTCATGATCCGGCGCACCGCTTCGTCGGGCGCCCCACGGGAGTCGGTCGTCGAGTGTCGAGGGTCTGCGTTCATCGATCCCGGGGTCTCGGCGGTGGGGCACGCCAACGCGTCGCTTCGCGGCGGCGATCGGGTGCGCAAGGGTGCGGCATTTGTCGCTGGCCTGCCCCAGGGCGACGCACCGCGCGGTGGGGGTCGCGTCTCGGGAGGGGGAGGGCGATCGGAGCGGGGTGTCGCCAGCTCGCTAAGTGGCTGATCTCGGGATGGTTTGGGGTCGGCGGGATCGCGTCGGCGGCGGCGCCCCGCCCGGCTGGAGCCGTCCCCGGCCGGTCGCTCGGTCGCTCACGCCGCGCGTGGCATGGCCACGGGCCCCGCGGCTTCTCGCCTCAACAAGCGGCGCCGCAGCGCGAGGGCGGGCGACTCGACCGCGTGCCACGACAGGACCGCGCAGGCCAGGGCGGCGGGCATCGCGGTGACCATGAGTCCGAGCGGGGAGATGCCCGGCAGCAGCGCGGACACGATCTGCTGGCACGGAAAGGCGTAGATGTACAGGCCATACGAGTAGTCGCCGAGCCGGTTGTAGCCGAGGACGGCCCCGCGTGGCAGGTACGCCAGCACCAGCACGAGGTAGGCGAAACACACGATGACGACGGGGTACCCCCACTCGACGTCGCGGAGCACGACGAGCCCCGCGAGGGCCACGAGGGCACCCAGCGGGTGGACACGGATGCGGTCCTGGTGCACGAACGCTTGCACCCCGAGAAAGAACGCAAAGAAGAGCTTGATCGAGCCGTCGAGTCGATACGCGAGCGCTTCGGGCAACGGGAACCACAAGTGGATCGCCACCAGGCCGCCGAAGAGGATTGCGAGAGTCGCCGAACGGGTGTCTTTTCGCAGCCACCCCATGACGCCGAGGAGGGCTACACCGAGATACGCGACCACCTCGTAGAAGAGCGTCCACAACGAGCCGTTGATCGCGTCGGGGTAGACGTTGTCGGCGAACACACCGGGAAGGTCGTATTGGAGCTTCGCCAGCGTGAGGTTTCGGATCAGATAGGTATAGGTCTCTCCGCGAGCGAAGTAGTCGGCGGTCGCCAGATCCGTGAACACCGGGCCCATCGCGAACACGGTCACGACCAGCACCACCGCGAGGGCGGGCACGATTCGAGCGAGGCGCGACCACGCAAAGACGCGGAGGTCGCGCGAGCGCGCGTAGCTCTCGGAGATCAGACAGCCGCTGATGAAGAAGAACACGACGACCGCGAGGTGACCCAACGAGAATCCAAAGGTCTCGGACAGGGGTTCGGTCGCCCCCGGCCCGAGGGCGATCGGGTAGCTGTGCGAGACCAGCACCGCCGCGGCGGCGAGGATCCGGATCAGGTTCAGGTTGTTGTTGCGGTCGCCAATCGCATCGCCGAGCCACACGCCGGAACGCGGCGCCGGGGCGACGCCCGAGCGGCCGGACACGCCGGACGGAGCGCTGTCATCGCGATGGGCGAGGCGGGACATCGTCGGTAGGTGCCCCGGGGACGTCTCTGGGAGTCAGCCTTTCTAGAGCGCGACGCGGAACCCGGAGCTGCGTCGAGCTTGCCGCCGAGCTGCCTACGGCATGCAGCGCGGATCGTCCGACGGGTGGGGATCGTCCGACTCCGCGCGCTCGCTAGGCGCGCACCGCGTCGCGTCCGGCGACGTCCAACGCGATCGTCTCGATCCGTTGTCCCAGGGCGTCGCTGTCCAGCACCTCGAGCGCCCGGTCCCGCGCGTTCTTCCCGAGTCGTGAGCGGAGGGTCGAATCGAACGCGATTCGTTGCATCGCTTCCGCGAGCCCAGCGACGTCCCGTTGGTCGACCACGTATCCATCCCGCCCGTCGCGAACGTGGTCGGGCAACCCGCCGCAGCGGCTCACGACGACCGGACGCGCCGCCGCCATCGCTTCGGCGGCCGCGTTTCCACACCCCTCGGGTCCGCCGTTCTCGTCGAGAGAGGGCAGCACCAGGAAACCGGTCTCGTCGAGGAGTTCGTCGGTGCGCTCCGGCGATTGCTGACCGTGGAAC
>JANQRO010000101.1 GCA_028284525.1 Myxococcota bacterium
CCGACCCCGGCCGCGTCGATGAGCCGGTCGAGGAGCGAGCGCACGTCGCGATGGAGCTCGTCGGCGCGCATCACCTTGGCCACACGACCCGAGGGGACGGGGCGACCCAGGTGCTCGGAGAGGACCCCCCGTCCGCCAAAGAGCGCCTTCGCGTCGAACTCGCGAAACGCCGCCTCGTCGTCGAGGGCCGGGACGGCGCGGGCGAAGAAATCGGCCACGCGGCCGTCGCGGGCCCCGAAGCGCAGCGAGCGGGCGATCGCCGAGGGAACCAGCAGGTAGCTCTCGATGTGACGCCGTGGCCACACGTGAAACTCGAGACCCTCGCGCTCGCATCCGCTGAGGTCGTGGTCCCCCTGATCGCGGTCGAGGAGACACAGGGCACGCAACCCGTCGCGCTGCGCCCCGGTGCGTTCGAAGTCGTCCGCGGCGCGACGCGGTTGGCTCCCCCCGAGGATGACGGTCTCCCGGGCCACCCAGCGGGCGAGCTCGCGGTTGCGGGTACGCGACCAGGCCTCGACCAGGCCCCGGTCGCGGGGACCCTCCACGTAGAGACGAAACGCGGGGTGTCGAGACGGAGTCGCCGTCGACGGGACGGCCGTACGCATGGGCCGGAGCCTAGCCGCCGTGGATGACGCGACCAAAACGCGGGCGAAATTGATCCCGGCGGGGGGCTGCGATACCAAGGATGGCATGACTTCGGTCTTGATCGCCGACGATCACGAGATCGTGCGGGAGGGCCTGCGCCGACTCCTCGATCGCGAACCGGACCTCGAGGTCTGCGGCGAGGCCGGCGACGGACGCGAGGTGCTCGAGAAAATCGAGCAAATGCGACCCGATGTCGTCGTGCTCGACATCAACATGCCACTCCTCGCCGGCTTCGAGGTGCTCGAACGCGTGCGGGCGCTACCCGGCGACGTGAAGGTCGTGTTGCTCTCGATGCACAGCGACCCACCCTACGTCCGCAACGCCATCTCCCTCGGCGCCGACGCGTACGTCGTCAAGAACACCCGCGCCGACGAGGTGATCGCCGCGGTGCGCGCCGTCGTGCGGGGCGATTCGTACTTCAGCCCGCCGATCGCGCGGCTGATCGCCCAGGAGCTGCGCGGCAACGCCCGCGCGGGCTCGTCGTTCTTCGAGCTCTCGACCCGCGAGCGCGAGGTCTTGCAGCTGATCGCCGAAGGCTACTCCGCCAAGGAGATCGCCTCGGACCTCCACGTGAGCGTGAAGACCGTCGAGAGCCACCGCACGAGCCTCATGCGCAAGCTCGGCGCCCGCAAAGCCACCGATCTGGTGCGGCACGCGGTGCGCCGCGGCTTCGTCTCGCCCTAGCGCGACCGCGGCGACGCGCGACGCAGCACCGCGACCGTCTCCACGTGGGCGCTCTGCGGAAAGAAGTCGAAGGCGGCGACGTGTTCGAGGCGAAACCCGCCGTCGCAGAGCGAGCGGAGATCGCGGGCCCAAGGCGCGGGATCACAGGCCGCGTAGACCACCGCGTGCGCCGACGATTCGACGAGACACGCACTCGCCCGTCGTCCCAGCCCGGTCCGGGGCGGGTCGAGCACGACGACCTCGGGGCGGTCGCGCCGTAGCCACGCGGCGAGGCCCCGGGGCTCGACGGCGCGCTGCAGCACCCGAGCGTGCAGACCGGCCGTGGCCAGGTTCGCCCGCAGGTGGTGACAGGCGCGCGCGTCGCTCTCCACCGCGACGAGGCGCGCCGCCCGACGCGCCAGGGCGAGACTCAGGGTGCCGACTCCGGCGAAGAGCTCGAGCACCCGAGCGCCCCGGCCCGTGGCCTCGGCGACGAAGCCCACCCAGGGCTCCACCAGGTCGGGGTTGGCCTGGGCGAACACACCCGGGCCGACCTCGAGGCGGTCGTACCCGACCCGGATGCTGCGGGGCGGTCCCGGGGCGGCGGCGGCGCCAACGGGATGGACCTGCGCCCGGCCCGCGGCGTCCGCCGCGAGCTCCCACTCCCCGTCGCGCGGCCCCGACCCGGCGAGCTCGCCGAGCGCCGCGTCGAGCTCCGGGAGGAGCACGGGACACCCGGCGATGGGGACGACCTCGTGGGAGCCCTGCGCGCGAAACCCGACCCCCCCGGCGGACGCCTCCACACGCGCGCGCTCCCGGTATCCGTAGGGCCGCGGCGAGGCGTACCAGCGCAGCGGGGGCGGCGCGAGCTTGGCGATCCGCTCGAGGGCGTCGCGGACGATCGTCTGCTTGGCGCGACACTGGGTCGGGTACGAGAGGTGTTGCCACCCGCAACCGCCACAACGACCGAACACCGGGCAGCGTGGGACGACCCGGCCCGGCCCCGCCTCGAGTCGCTCCACGACGCGGCCCCGGGCGAAGCGCTCCCGTTCCTCGACCAGCGCGACCCGAACGCGGTCTCCGGGCGCGGTGTAGGGCACGAAGACCACGCGCCCGCTCTCGTCGCGTCCGACCCCGTCGCCTCCCGCCGCGAGGGTGTCGATGCGCAGCTCGCAGAGCGGCCGCGGGTCGTCGGCGACGGGCCTCACCCCGAGGCGGGGGCTCGAAAGCCCAGCGACTCGAGCTCGCGCCGGAGCGCGCTGTCCGAGCCCAACAGCTCGCGAAGCGCGCGCACCGGCGGCCGCTCCCAACGCGCCGCCGGAACGGCGAAGTCATAGTGCTCGTCGCGCAACGGGTGGAAGTGCAGACCGGCCTGAGCCGCGACGCCTTCGATCGTGACCCCCCAGTCGGCGCGCCCCTGGGCCACCGCCGCGGCCACGGCGTAGTGCGAGCGCGGCTCGTAGGCGAAGCCCGCGGGTCGCCGCTCTCCCAAGAGACCGTCGATCAGGACCCGCGTCCCGCTGCCGCGGTTGCGGTTTACCATCCGTGCGTCGGGATCGGCCAAGAGCGTCTCGAGGTCGCGCGGATCGCCGCGCCGGGTCACGATCCCCTGCATCCGGGTGTAGCCGGGGAGGAGCCGCAGCCCGTCCCCCAGGAAGGGCTGGTTGTAGGTGCCGCTCTCGGGGTCGAGTAGGTGGATGGGCGCGACGTCGCACTCGCCACGCTGCGCCGCGGCCAGCCCACCCTGGCTGCCCACCGCGAGCACCTTCACCCGAAACCCGCGCTCGCCGAGGGCGGCCGCGATGCGGTCGAGCCCGGCGCAGTGGCTTCCGATGACCACGAGGTCGGCGATCGGAATCTCGTGACCGATGAGCGTCACCTCGATCGGTTCGCCGGCGTCGACGATCTCGGTGTTGCGCGGGATCCGCACGAAGCCGTCGGCGCGGCTGAAGGACGTGACGCTCCCGCTCCCCTTGCCCATCGGGTAGGCCACGGGCTCTCCGCCCTCGTCGCGGACCAGCCCGACGAGGAGGTACTCGAGACGGCCGCGTTCGGAGACCGTGCGCAGCGCCAGCCGGGCGGGGACCGTGTGCCGTTCGCGTTCCCCGCGGCCCGCCATCGCGCGGAGCACCGGGGCCACGAACTCGTGGAAGGTGAAGATCGCGGAGG
>JANQRO010000108.1 GCA_028284525.1 Myxococcota bacterium
TCTCCGCCGAGGGCTGTCGGCTGATGGTCGACGAGCCCCTGGAGGAGGGCACCTACCTCCTGCTCCAGCTCCCGGATCCAGACGGGAAGGCGGGTCCGGTGGTGGTGCCGGCGCGGGTGCTGCGCCTGGGTGCCGGCGAAGGTCCGGCGGCCTACTCGACCGGCGTCAAATTCTTCTGGATGACCGGTGGAACCAAGAAGCGGATCCGCGTCGCAATGGAGTCGTACCAGCGCAGCCCGGCCGTGCTCCCGGCGGACTTCCCCCTCGACGTGGCCCCCGCCCTCGATGTCGGCGCGCCGGTGATCGACGGCGACACCGCGACCCCCAACCGCCGCCGCGAGCCCCGCATTCCCTACGAGCAGCGCGTGATGGCCCACGACCGCGAGGCCAGCCGCGTGCTGCTCGGTCGCGATCTGTCGACGGGGGGGATCCGGGTCGGCCCCCACCCCGAGCTCCGGATCGGCCAGACGATGCGGGTCGGCGTCCACGTCGGCGGGGCCGACGAGCCCCTGAGCCTTCGCGCCCGGGTGCTGCGCGACGACGGCGAGCGCGGAGTCGCCCTCCGCTTCATCGATACCCCGATGGCCGCCCAGGAGCAGCTGCGTAAACTGGTCCACGGCACGCCGCGAATCGAGGAGACCACCGAGGACGGAGAGGAGGAAATCGTGCTCACCGAGATCCTCCTCGAGGACGAGGTCTAGCTCGCCCCCGAGCCCGGCTCTTCCGCCGGCGCTAGCACCCGCTCCCCAGCCCCGTGACTCCGTTCACGCCCCGAGCCCGGCTCTTCCGCCGGCGCTAGCTTTGCGCGCGATGAAGATCGGCCTCGTCGGATACCCCGGGAGCGGCAAGACGACCGTGTTCAGCGCCCTCACCGGGCTCGAGGTGGAAACCGGGTACGGTGGCGGGAAAGCCCATCTCGGCACGGTGAAGGTGCCCGACCCGCGGGTCGACGCCCTGGCCTCGCTCTATACGCCGAAGAAGACGACCTACGCCGAGGTGACCTTCAGCGACCTCGCGGGGGGCCACGAGGGCCTCGACCGCGCGGTGCTCAACCAGATGCGCCCCCTCGACGCCCTGTGTCAGGTGGTGCGCGCCTTTCCAGACGCCTCGGGCGACCCCGCCGACCCCCTCGCCGAGATCGAGGGGCTTCGCACCGAGACGATCCTCGCCGACCTCGAGGTGGTGGAGAACCGGATCGAGCGGCTGCGCAAGGACCGGAGCGCGCCGGGGGAGCTCGCTCTCCTCGAGCGCCTCGGGGGCGAGCTCGAGGCCGAGCGCGCCCTGCGCGACGTCGAGCTCGGCCCCGAAGAGCAGCGCATCGTGTCGGGCTTCACCTTTCTGTCCCAGAAGCCCCTGCTCCTGGTACTCAACGTCCCCGAGGACCGGGTCGGCGAAGACGCCCCGGCGGAGGTGGCCGAAGCCGCCGCCGCGAACGGGTTGGGTCTCGTCGTCCTCTCTGCCCAGGTCGAGATGGAGATTGCGCAGATGGACGACGACGACCAGCGCGAATTCCTCGAATCGCTGGGGCTCGGCGAGCCGGCCCGCTTCCGCTTCATCCGCGCCGCCTACGAGCTCTGCGATCTGATCGCGATGCTCACCGCGGGGCCCGACGAGTGCCGCTCGTGGCCGGTGGCCCGCGGGACCCCCGCCCCCCAGGCGGCGGGCAAGATCCACTCCGACATCGAACGCGGCTTCATCCGGGCGGAGGTGGTGGCCTACGACGACCTCGTCGCCCTGGGCAGCGAGGCCAAGTGTCGTGACGCCGGCAAGCTCCGGGTCGAGGGCAAGAACTACGTGATCGAAGACGGCGACGTCGTCCACTTTCGCTTCAACGTCTGAGATGCCCGAGCTCCCCGAGGTCGAGGTCACCCGGCGCCGCATCGAGGGGCTGCTCGTCGACCGCAAGATCGAGGCGCTCCGCACCACCCGGCCGAGCTATTTCTTTCTGACGCCGCCCGCGACCCTGCGCCGCGTCGTGGGCGGACGTCAGACACGACGGCTCGAGCGGGTCGGCAAGTACCTGGTCGCGCACCTCGACGACGAGAGCCGGCTGCTGTTGCACCTGGGGATGACGGGGCAGCTCTTCTCGAGCGAAGCCACGAGCGTGCGGCTGCTGCGCAGCGCCGGGCTTCCCCCCGACGCCCAGCGTCGCTTCCGCCCCGACGCCCACACCCACCTGCGTTTCGTCTTTGCCGACGCCGGGCCCGAGGTGTGGTTCCGCGACGCGCGCAAATTCGGAAAGGTGCTCTGGCTCGCGCCCGGGGAGCAGAGCGAGCGGCTGACGCGGCTCGGGGTGGACGCCCTCGCCGCGACCGGGGAGGGGCTCTTCCGCGCGTCGCGCAAACGCGGCGTCGCCGTGAAGAACCTGCTGCTCGATCAGAGCGTGCTCGCCGGCGCCGGCAACATCTACGCCGACGAGGCCCTCTTTGGCGCCGGGGTGCGCCCGACCCGCCGCGCGGGGAAGCTCACCCGGGCCGAGTGCGGCCGCATCGTCGAGACCTTGCAGCGCGTGCTCCACCGCTCGATCGAGACGGGTGGCTCGAGCATCCGCGACTACATCGGGCCCGACGGGGCCGACGGTGGCTTCCAAGACGAGCGCCGCGTCTACGCCCGCAAGGGCGAGCCCTGCAGCGTCTGCGAGACACCGATCAAACGCATCGTGATCGGCCAGCGCAGCGCCCACTACTGCCCGGTGTGTCAGCCGCGATGATGAGTCTGCGCGAGCTGGATCGCGCCGCGCGCGCCCTCGACGCCGGGCTGCGCGGGGCGCGGGTGCAGCGGGTCAGCGCGACGGGTCCGAGGGACCTGTGGCTGGTGTTGCGCGACGCCGGGCGCCAGCAGCACGGGGTACACCTGTGCGTGGAGCCCGCCCGAGCCCGGCTGCTCCGCGGCCCGGCGCCGAAGGGCGAGAGCGTGGGCGCCCCGGGCTTCGTCGACCTGCTCCGCGCCCGGCTCAAGGGCCAGACCCTGCGCCGGGTGGAGCTTCCGTGGCGCGACCGACTGGTGGCGCTCCGTTTCGAGCAGGGCCCGGTGTTGATGCTCGCGGTGATGGGGCCGCGTTCGAACCTCCTGCTCCTCGACGAGAGCGAGCGGGTCCTCGGCTCGCTGCGCCCGCTCGGCGAGACCCACCGGGGGCTGCGGCCGGGTGGCGTCTTCGCTCCGCCCGAGACGAGCGCTCCGCGCGAGGGAGAGGATCGCTTCGCCGAGTGCTCCGACGAGGCCTGGTGGGAGGCGATGCGCGCCCACTATGACGCGGCCCAGGGACAGGAGCGCGAAGACGCCCTCCAGCGCCGCGTCGCCCGGGCGCTGCGCAAGGCGCGTCAGGCGCTCGACAAGAAGCGGGGCCTGCTCGAGGGCGACGCGAAGGCCGGAGAGCAGGCGCTCGAGCTCCGACGGGACGGCGAGCGGCTGAAGGGTCTGCTCGGGACCCTCGAGGCCGGGGCGCGCCAGGCGGAGGGCGTCGACTACGAGACCGGCGAGCCCTTCACCATCGCCCTCGAGGACGGGGAGACCCCGCGAGCCGCCGTCCAGCGTCTCTTCGCCAAGGCGCGCAAGGCCGAGAAACGCGCGCTGCGAGCCGGCGCGGGTCTCGCCGAGCTCGCCGGGCGGGACACGAGTCTCGCCGAGCTCGAGACGCGATTCGCCGCCTGCGAAG
>JANQRO010000110.1 GCA_028284525.1 Myxococcota bacterium
CTTCAGTCCCACGAGCCCACAGCAGTACGCCGGGAAGCGAATCGAGCCCCCGGTATCCGTCCCGAAGGCCCCGAAGCAGAGCTCGGCCGCCACCGCGACGCCCGATCCGCTCGACGAGACGCCCGTCCACGCGTCCCGGTGCCACGGATTGCGCGGCGGCGCGATGCTCGGGTGGTGCTCCATGAACGCCGCTTCGGTCGTGACGGTCTTGCCGAGCACCACGGCACCCGCCGCGCGCAACCGCGCGGCAACGCCGCTGTCGCGATCGGCGTGCCAGGGGGCCAGCGCCACCGACCCGACGTGGGTCGGGTAGTCGCGGGTCGCGATGATGTCCTTGAGCGCGACCGGAACGCCGTGCAGCGGGCCGCGGGGCTGGCCTCGGGCGAGCTCCTCCGCCAGCGACTTGGCCTGGGCGAGGGCGAGCTCGGGACGGATCGTGGCAAAGCTCCCGAGGTCCCCGTCCCGCGCCTCGACCGCACGCAGACACGCTTCGATGAGCGCCACGGGCGAGAGCGCGCCGCGGCGGACCTCCTCCGCCGCGGCGCACAGGGTCGAGGCGGTCGCGTCGGGCACCGACGGGGCTCGGCGCGCCGAGCTAGGCGGCCGGCTTGGCGCGGTCGGCCGTGAAGTGCGCTTTCGCACCCTGCTGCATGGCGAGGGCGGTCTCGTGGCTCAGGATCTGGGTGACCGCACCGGACTCGTCGTGGAACACGATGGGACCGTAGGCGTTGAAGTAGATCGTCGTGGGCTCGGCGCAGGTCGTCGCCTCGTGCACCGCCCCCAGCGGCTCGTAGAGGAACGCGCCCCGCTCGGCGGAGCCCACCCGGTAGTCGAGCCTCCCCTCGAGCACCATGCCGTCGGCGGCACCGAGGTGCTTGTGGGCGGCGAAGGTCGCCCCCGCCTCCATCCGGATCAGCGCGGTCCACTGTCCGGTCTCTTCGCTGACGCGGAGCACTTTGATGCCCACGCCTTCTCCCATCACCTGCCAGTCCAGATCCTCGGTCTGTAGGAGGATCTCGTTCGCGTCGATCGAATCGGTCATGACACGCTCCTCTGTGGACGCCCCTCGATGGGTGTCGCGGCAGACCGAGTATACCCGGCGCGGGGCGGTTCCCGGGACGCGCCGCGCCAGCCGGTCCCAAAACCACTACCCTCCAGACGACACGCGAAGGGGGCCCCGATGGCCGAAGCCTGGACGATGCGCGGCGAGTACATGGAAGCCTGCAGCTGCGACTTTCTGTGTCCCTGTATCCCGAAGAACTCGACCACCCCCGCCACCCACGACTTCTGCAAGGTCGCGATCGCGTTCGACATCCAGAGCGGCCGCTACGGCGACGTGAACCTCGATGGCGTCCGCTATGTGCTGATCGCCCAGAGCAAGGCGGTGATGTCCGAGGGCGACTGGGTCGCCGGGGTCGTCGTGGACGCCGCGGCCGACGAGGCCCAGGCCGAGGCGATCAGCGCGATCGCCAGCGGCCAGGCCGGCGGCCCCCCAGCGCACCTCGCGCCGTTGATCACGGACTTCCGCGGGGTGGAACGACACCCGATCGTGTTCGAGCAGGAGGGCCACCGCCGCAGCATCCGGGTCGACGGGGTCCTCGACCAGCGCATCGCCGGCGTCGAGAGCCTGAGCGCGCCGGGGGAGTGCATCGTCATCGACAACACCGCCCACCCGGTGACCCCGCGGCTCAATCTCGCCACTGCCGCGCGCAACGTGATTCGCGCCTTCGGGA
>JANQRO010000132.1 GCA_028284525.1 Myxococcota bacterium
ATCGAGGGCGCCGTGTACGAAGGGGGTCGTGCCCGACGACGCGATGCCGATCACCAGGTCGCGCGCTCCCACGGTGCGCTCGTCCATCGCCCGGGCCCCCTCCTCCGGATGATCCTCCGCCCCCTCCTGAGCGCGCACGAGGGCCTGGAGCCCTCCGGCGATCACCCCCTGTACCATCTCGGGGTCGGTGCCGAAGGTGGGGGGCATCTCGGCGGCGTCGAGTACACCCAGACGCCCCGACGTCCCGGCCCCGACGTAGATCAGACGTCCCCCTCGGCGGAAGGCCGCTTCGGCCAGTTCGATCGCCCGCGCCACATGCTCGGCTTCCGCCGCGACCGCCGCGGCCACCGTCCGGTCTTCGGCCTGGATCAGGTCGACGATCTGCCGCGGCGTCCGCGTGTCGAGGTCGCGAGAGAGCGGGTTGCGCTGCTCGGTCAGGCGCAGGTCGGGCATGGGCCGGGAAGGGTGGACGGGCGTGGCTCCGGAAGGTATCCCTCGCTACGCTTGGCGCGCACCCCGTCGTGCGACGTCGCACCTTCGCCCCGCCTTCCGCCTCGACTCCGCCTTCATGTCGACCCTTGATCTTCTCGCCCACGCGCACACCCTCGCGCCCACCCTCGTCGACATCCGCCGGGATCTGCACCGACATCCCGAACTCGGCTTCGAAGAGCACCGAACCGCCGAACTCGTGGCCACCCGGCTGCGCGCCCTCGGTCTCGACCCCCGCACCGGGGTGGGCATCACCGGGGTGACGGCCGACATCGTCGGAGACGCGGGGCCGACGGTGGCGGTGCGGGCCGACATGGACGCCCTCCCGATCCACGAAGACGCCGACCACGACTACCGGTCGGGCACCGACGGCGTCATGCACGCCTGCGGACACGACGCGCACACCGCCGGTCTGCTGGGCACCGCCGAGTTGCTGCTCGCCGTGCGCGACGCCGGTGGCTTGAAGGGCACGGTGCGCCTGCTCTTTCAACCCTGCGAAGAGAAGATCGACGACGAGGGCAAGAGTGGAGCAACGCGCATGCTCGACGACGGCGCGCTGGACGGGGTGTCTGCCGTCACCGGCCTGCACGTGGGCAGCAACCTCCCGACGGGCAAGATGTTCGTGGCCGCGGGGCCCATCATGGGAGGCACGGCCGAGGTCGTGGTCGACGTGATCGGGCGGGCCGCCCACGCGGCGTTCCCGCACGAAGGGATCGACGCCATCGTCCTCGCCGCCCAGGGTATCCAGGCCGCACAGACGGCGGTGTCCCGCCGCATCGCGCCACTGTCGCAGGGGGTGGTCAGCTTCGGCACCATCCACGGTGGGACCGCCTCGAACGTCCTGGCCGAACGGGTGCGCCTGCACGGCACGATGCGCTACTTCGACGAGGCGGTGCGCGAGACGTTGGAGCAGGTGATCCACGGGGCCTTCGAATCGGTGCGGCCCCTCGGGGGCGACGCCCGGGTGCAAATCCACCGCGGCTACCCGCCCGTCGTCAACGACGAGGAGGCCACGGCCGCCGTCGCCGACGCGCTCCGGGCCCAGTTCGGCGCCGACGCCGTCTGGCCCATGACCCCCGTCCTCGCCGCCGAGGACTTCGCCTTCCTCGGTCGGGAGGTCCCGGGGGTCTTCTTCTGGCTGGGGGCCGCGTTGCCGGACGCGCGGCAGCACCACCACCCTCGCTTCGACATCGACGAGTCGGTGCTGCCGCTCGGGGCCACGGCCCTCGCCCGTGCCGCTCTCGCGTTGATCGACCACACCGCAACCCGCTGAACACCTCCCGCTCCCGTTCGTCCGCACCGCCGCGGCCCCCGCGTCACGGCCCCACCTCCATCCCCGCGTCGTCCATGATCCCCTCCCCCCCGCGCAGCTCGCGCGCCCCCGTGATCGCCGGTGCCCTCCTCGTCCTCGGTGCGCTCGCCGGCTGCGCGGGTCCCGATGGCGCCGGTGGATCCAACGTTGCCACCCTGCCCTGGGCGGAGGGATGGCGGTATGCGCCCGAAGCACCCGTCGAGGCCAGTACCGGAATGGTGGTCAGCACCGACGACTACGCGTCGCGCGTGGGCGTCGGCATCCTGCAGGCCGGGGGGAACGCCGTCGATGCGGCCATCGCCGTGCAGTTCGCACTCGCGGTCGTGAACCCCGAGGCGGGCAACATCGGGGGCGGCGGCTTCCTCGTACTGCGGATGGCCGACGGCACCGCCGCCGCGCTCGACTACCGCGAAAAGGCACCGCTCGCGGCCACACGCGACATGTATCTCGATGCCGACGGCAATGTGACCGATGCGTCGGTCGTGGGGCATCTCGCGGCCGGAGTGCCCGGGACCGTGATGGGCATGTGGGAGGCGCATCAGCGCTTCGGCACCCTCGAGTGGGCCGACCTCGTGGAGCCGTCGATCGCGCTGGCCGAGGGCTTTGAAGTGCGCCAGCGCTTCCTCAACTCCCTCGACCCCGAGATGGTCGCGGCGCTCTCGGCCTTCGAGGCGTCGGCCGCCCAGTTCCTCCCGCGCGAGGGGCAACCGCCCCTGGTCGGCGACACCCTCCGGCAGCCCGACCTCGCCGCCACCCTCTCGCGCGTCCGCGATCAGGGCGCGCAGGGCTTCTACAGCGGTGAGACGGCCGACCTGATCGCGGCAGAGATGGAGCGAGGCGGCGGCATCATCACCCGCCAGGACCTCGCCTCGTACACCGCCGAGTGGCGCGAGGCCATCACCTTCGACTACCGCGACTACACCATCTACTCGATGCCGCCCTCCTCGTCCGGGGGCGTCACCATGGCCGAAGCAGCCAACATCCTCGAGCGCTACGACCTCGGCGCGATGGCCTTCGACAGCCCCGAGCGCGTACACCTCCTCGCCGAGGCGTGGCGGCGCGCCTACGCCGACCGCAATCACTACCTCGCCGACCCCGCCTTCGTGGACATGCCCCTCGACGTGCTCGCGAGCGACGACTACGCCGGCTTCCGCGCGGGCGACATCGACACCGGGGCCGCGACCCCCTCGGCCCGGGTGCTCCCGGCCGTCGAGGCCTACCAGGGCGTGAGTGCGCCCCAACCGGTCGGGGTGCCCGACGAAGGGCAGAACACAACGCACTACTCCATCGTCGACGGGATGGGGAACGCCGTCTCGGTCACGACCACGATCAACTCGTGGTACGGGAGCAAGGTGACGGTGAGCGGCGCCGGCTTCGTCCTGAACAACGAGATGGACGACTTCGCGGCCAAGCCGGGCACACCCAATCAGTTCGGCCTCGTGCAGGGCGAAAACAACGCGATCGCGCCCGGTAAGCGCATGTTGTCGGCCATGAGTCCGGCCATCGTCCTGGATCCCGCGGGCGAACTACGGATGGTGACGGGGACCCCCGGCGGGTCCACGATCATCACGACGGTGCTCCAGACGATCATCAATGTGATCGACGGCGGAATGGATGTGGCCGAAGCCGTGCTCGCCCCCCGCGTGCACCACCAGCACCTCCCCGATCAGATCTTCGTGGAGCCCGGTGGGTTCTCGCCCGAGGTGCTCGCTGCCCTCGAAGCGCTGGGCCACACGGTGGTGGAGCGCGGCGGGGTGTCGGGCGACGTGCAGGCGATCGTGGTGCGCCCCGACGGCACGCTCGAGGCGCAGTCGGACCCACGGCGCGGAGGGGCGGCGGTCGGATACTGAGGGCAAAGGACGCCGGGGCGGCGGGATACGGCCGGGACGAGGCCGCGTCCTCCAGCAGCAACCAGAAGTCTCCACGATCTCGCCGGATTCTCGATGGTGGAGGGTTTTGGCTGCTCTACGACCATTCTCGACCGCCATGTCGCACATGGCGGGGATGGTGGAGACTTTGGGTCGTATAGCGACCACTTTCCTCCAACGTCGCCCCGCGCGGCACATCGTGGCGAGTTGTGGTCGCTGCGGCCGGCGGACCCGGCGCTGAGGTCGGTGTAGGGTTGTGTCGCTCTTCCCGATTTGGGGACCCTCGCCCTAGTGTAGTGTCGCCAAAGTCTGGTGACCGCCGAGGGTGCGGAGGCGCCGCGGGGGCGAGGCGGAACGACGCGGCGTAGCGATAGCTACGGCAAG
>JANQRO010000137.1 GCA_028284525.1 Myxococcota bacterium
GTCGAGGGAGACGTCGAGTGGGAGGAGTGAGGCCGGCGTTCCGCTGCATCCGCGCCTCCTCTCCGCCGCCCGCGCTCAGGCGTCCTCGTCCTCCGCCCGCTCCACCTCGGGCGGGAGCGGGCGTTCGAAGACCTCGTGGGGGCTCGCCCCCCGCGCGTCGGGCGGCGCCGAGACGAGTGCGTTGAGCCGGTCGATCAAGGTGCGCAGCCGTCCGGTGCGGCGTCGGTCGTAGTCGAGCAGCACCCGGGGGAGCCCCGGGACCTCCTCGGCCTCGGCATCGAGGGGCGCGCCGACCGCGATCCGACCCCGCACCAGGAGGTCGCAAAACTCCTCGTTCAGCGCCTCGAGCTCCCCGGCGTCGGGCGCCTGGCGGACCCGGAGCACGAGCTGATCCCCGACGAAACGACTCGACTGGTAGTTGCGGTAGAACTGGATCACCTCGTCGACAGCCCGATCGACGTCGTCGGTCACCCGGAACAGCGCCATGTCCTCGTCGCTGATCAGCCCGCGACGCTTCAGGTGCGACTCGACATAGACACACCAGTCGCGCCAGTAGCTGCCGCCCGGCTCGTCGACGAAGACCATCGGGAGGATCTCGCTGCGCCCGGTCTGGATCAGCGTCAGGGTCTCGAAGCCCTCGTCGTGGGTACCGAAGCCACCGGGAAAGAGCACCAGCGCATGGGCCTCCTTGATGAAGGTGACCTTGCGTGTAAAGAAGTACCGGAAGTTCACCAGCTTCGGGTCGCCGGCGATCACCGGGTTGGCGTCCTGCTCGAAGGGCAGTCGGATGTTCACCCCGAAAGACGAGTCGCGACCAGCACCGCCCTGGGCGGCGGCCATGATGCCCCCGCCCGCACCGGTGATCACCATCCAGCCCCGCTCGACGATGCGTTCCGAGAAGCGACGCGCCTGCTCCCAGTCGGCGGTGCCCGGCTCGGTGCGGGCGCTCCCGAACACGGCCACCTTGCGCACATCGCGGTAGGGCGCAAAGGCCCGGAAGGCGCGCCGCATATCGCGCAGCGCCCCCTGGATCAGCTTGAGCTCGGCCCGGGAGGTCTCCGGCCCCGCGAAGCGCAGACAGGTCGCGAGGATGTCGCGCAGGAACCCGGGCCCGTTGGCGGGGCCGTACACCGTTTCGGCGCGCTCCACCAACGCGGAGAGCAACGAGGCGAGCTCGGGGTCGCGGGGGCGTCGGCTCACGCCGGCTTCCGGGCCTCCCGGAGGGCCTGCTTGAGCGACGCGATGAACTCCGAGACGGAGTCGACGGCGGCGCCGCGATCCGGTGCCGCCGCGATCCGGTTCACGAGCGCACTCCCGACGACGACCCCGTCGGCATGATGGCTGACGAAGGCGGCCTGCTCCGGCGTCGCGATGCCGAAGCCGACACACACCGGCACCTTCGCGACACGACGCAGGGCGGCGAGGTTGTCGGCGAGATCCCCACCGCGCGCCGGTCACGCCGGTGAGCGAGACGTAATAGAGAAAGCCCCGTGTCTCTTCGGCCAGGAGACGCAGCCGTTCGGGAGTGGTCGTCGGGGCGGCGAGTAGGATCGGCGCGATCCCCACCGCGCGCAGCGCCTCGA
>JANQRO010000144.1 GCA_028284525.1 Myxococcota bacterium
CCACCACGCGCTCACACGCTCGACCCAGCCCTGGAGCCATTCCGCCGCCGCGAGGTAGTCGTCGGAGCCGACGGCGGAATGGCTCCAGGGCTGGGTCGAGCGTGTGAGCGCGTGGTGGGTCGATGGCCCCGACCTGCTCCTCTCCCCGACCGTGTGCACCCCGGCGGTCCCCCTCGCCGACATGACGCCCCCGCCGGAGGCGCCGTACAAAGTGGCGGGGGTGCGGGGCCAGCTCGCCTTCACCCAGGCCTTCAACTACACCGGCCAGCCCGCCATCTCGCTGCCGCTCCATCAGACCGACACGGGCCTCCCGGTCGGCGTGCAGCTCGTGGCGGCCTTTGGGCGCGAGGACCTCCTCCTGCGCATCGCCGCGCAGCTCGAGCGCGCCGTTCCGTGGGCGGACCGACGCCCGGGAGCACCGGAGCTCGCCGACTGAGCCGACGCGTCTACCCGTCGCCCGGCGCGAGCGCGAGCTCCCAGTTCTGCCCGACGAGGTCGTGCCCAAAGCTGTGGTGCCGCTCCTCCTCGACGAGCTCGAAGCCGGCGGCCTCGTAGATGCGTCGCGCCGACACCAGCACGTCGTTGGTCCACAGCATCATCCGCTCGTAGCCGGCGCGCCGGGCAAAGCCGATGCACTCGTCGACGAGACGCGCCCCGAGCCCGAGGCCCCGCGCCCACGGCTCCACGAGCAAGATCCGGAGCTGCGCGGTCGCGGGGTCGCGTTCACAACAGAACACACAGCCCGCGCGGGCCCCGGCCACTTCCGCGATCCAGGCGTTCTCGCGCTCGGGCTGCTGGTTCGCGTGGTAGTCGGCCACGATCTGCGCGACGAGACCCTCGAAGCTCGAGTCCCACCCGTACTCGTCGTGGTAGACCTCACCGTGACGCTGCACCACCCAACCCAGGTCGCCCACCCCGAGATCGCGCAGCCGGACGCGACGCTCCTCTCGCCGGGGCCGCAGCTGGCTCGTGATCACGGTCATCGCCTCGCCCACACGGTGCCGCTGGTCTTCGCTCAGCGGGTCGAGCAGCGCCTCGATCTGGGCGTTCGAGCGCGCGTCGAGGACGGCGTACGCGGCGCGCCCCGCCGCGGTGAGCGCGAGATCGCGGCGCCGCCCGTCGCGCGGCGAACGCGTCACGGTGACGAGGCCGCGCGTTTCGGGCCCGGCGAGCACGCGGGTCAGAAAGCTCGGATCCATCTCCAGCCGGCCGCGGAGGGCCCCTCGCTCCCAGACGTCGCGCTGGGCGAGCTCGAAGATCACCCGGGCCTCGGGCAAGGAGTGCTCGGTGTCGAGGAGCCCCTGATCGAGCAGCCCCAGCACCTCCGTCCACGCCCGATTGAAGCGCCGGACCCGAGCGACGAGGTCGGACATCACAGCCTCCAGATAATGGACTGAGTCCACTATATAGGAGGCGGCCGCCTCTGCCCATCTCGCGACCGGACCCGCTCAGCGCCTCCAACGTCAGCGGCCCGCACGGCGAGCGCGCTCGCCGCGCAGAGGACGGCGACGGCCGCCACCCGGGTGTGCGCGATGCGTCTCGCCATCACTCGCTCCTCGACGGCGAGACGACCCGCGATCGCCGCAACGCCCCGCGCGCGCGTCGCCCTGGGGTTCAGCTCCGCCCGCGTTCGAGCTTGTCCTGTCCCAGCTTGCTCAAGTAGCCGAGCACGAGCGCCATGCCCGCGTCGTTGCGGTGGGCGAGCTCGTTCACCGCGGCGCCTTCGAGGGCGAAGAGGGTCAGCGCCGTGAGGGCGTCGAACTCGAGGTCGCCCTCGAATCCCGGGTAGAGCTCGTGCGCGGCCTGGATCAGGTTCTCGCCGTTGCGCGCGACGACCGGGCCGATGGCGCGGGCCAGGTCGGGATCGGTGCGCGCGGCGGTGTAGAGATCGAACGCGGCGAGCACCCGGGGGCTGCGAAACGCCTCCCAGAGCAGCGTCACCGCCGACGCGCTGCTCGCGTCCGTCTCCTCCTCGATGCGTCGGAAGGCCCGACGATACTCCTGGATGAGCTCGTCGAAGAGCGCCTCCGCCGCGGCGGCCACGAGCTCGGACTTGCGGGGGAAGTGCTTGAAGAGCGCACCCTGGGAGACCCCGGCGCGCGCGCAGATCGCGGTGGTGGTCGTGTTGGCGTACCCGAGTTCCTCGAGCACGGCGATCGTCGCCCGCAGGAGCTTCTCCCGGGTGGCGGAGCGGCGTTCCGCCTGGGTGCGCCGGCCGGGGGACGGCGGGCCTGAGCCGGGTGCAGACGCCATGACGCTGCTCCGTTGCAATAAAGTTAGTGACTACTCACTTTATATTGTATCATTCCCACATGCGCAGCGGGAGCAACGCAGAAACCGTGTTGTTTTCCACCAGTTAGAGCTCATTCGGACGTCTCCCGCTGCGCCTCGACCCGAGCCGAAAGGAGCTGGACCGTTGCAATACCACCGAGGTCGTCCGCGCCGACGCGCCCTGCCCATCTCCCTGCTTCGATCGCCCGCCGCCCTGGAATCCGCCTCCTCGGTCGCCTTGAACGGGTTCGAGGCCCTCGCATCCGAATCCCCCTTTCGCACCATCTACGCCGACCCGCCCTGGGAATCGCCGCGCCGCTCGTTGCTGCGCGAGCCCCGGCCGGCCGACGATGTCGTCCTCCGCGTCGACCAGGTCGCCAACCTACCCGTCGGCCAGGTCGCCTGCCGCTCGGCGCTCGCCCTGCTCTGGGCTCCGGTGGACCTCTACTACGGAGCGCAGGAAGTGCTGGCCGCGTGGGGGTTCGAGCTCCGCGACCAGCTCGTCCCCCACACCAGCGCCGGACGCTACGGCCTCGCCGCCGAAGAGGTGCTGCTGGTCGGCACCCGCGGCGATGCCACGGTCGATGCCTCCGATTGGCGTCTCACGCACCCCACACCCTGCGACAAACACGGCGCCACCCGTGCGCGTCTCGAGGACCGGGGCCCCTCCCCTCGCCTCTCCCTCTTCACCGAAGAGCCGTGGGAGGGGTGGTGTCACTGGCCCGGAACCTCCGCCGCCGAAGCCGCTCGCTGACGCGCCGGCCTCAACTCGCAAGCGCCGTCGCGAAGCGCTGACGGTAGGCGCGGGGGCTGATCCCGAGCCCGCGTTCGAAGGCCACGCGCATCGCGTCGCTCGTGTCGTAGCCGCAATCGGCGGCGACCTCGGAGAGCGGCGCCCGCGACTCCGCCAAGTGTTGGCGCGCGCGCTCGAGTCGACAGCGCTCGACGAAGCGACCCGGTGCGACCCCGATCTCCCGGGTGAAGACGCGGGAGAAGTTCCGCCGGCTCATCCCCATCCGCGCCGCGAGCGCGTCGATGCGCAGGTCTGCGGCGAGGTGCTCGTAGATGTAGAGCTTGAGCTCGGCGAAGCGTTGGTCTTCCGGCAACCGGGTCCGGAGCTGCTCGCTGAACTGCGCCTGGCTCCCCGGTCGCTTCAGGAAGAGCACCTGATCCTGCGCGACCCGGCGAGCCAGCTCGCTCCCGAAGTCCTCCTCCACCAGCGCCAGCGTCATATCGACGCTGGCGCTGGCCCCGGCCGAGGTGTGGATGGGGCCGTCCTGGACGTAGATCGCCTCGATGTCGAGGTCGACGTCCGGATAGCGCGCCGCGAAGTCGTCGCGCGCCATCCAATGCGTGGTCGCCCGCCGTCCGTCGAGGAGACCCGCTTCGGCGAGGATGAAGGCGCCGGCACAGATCGATGCCACCCGTCGGGTCCGCGTCTTCGCCATGCGATCGACCCAGGCGAGAAAACGCGGCTCGAGCTGGAAGACCTCGCTGACGGGCATGGGCGCGAAGAGCAGGGTGTCGACCACGCCTCGCAGGCTCGCGAAGGGTCGATCCGTTTGGACCTGCAGACCCGGAATCTCGCGAAACGAGCCCGGCTGGCTGGCGACCACTTCCATCGCGTAGCCGAGGTCGGGCCGACCGGACTCTTCGAGCACCGCGTTGGCCGAGAGGAGCACGCTCATCGGGCCCATCATCTCGAGCAGGTAGGCGCCCGGGCTGGCGACGAACACGACGCGCTGGCGCGGGCCCTCTCGATCGAGGGACAGGAGACTCGGGAGGGACGTACCGGCCTGCATGGTCGACTCCGGGCATGGCCCAATTGTTACGATTTTTGTCATTGTGCCACACCCCGAGACGCGGAACCATGGGTCGCGAAGGAGGCACAACGTGGTGTGGTCGCTCGGCTGGCGCGTGTTCTCGAAACTCTTCGTCTTCGGCCTGGGGGGGCTGCTGGCCTGGGCGCCCGCGGCGGCGACGCGGGCGGAGACGATCGACTACGCCGGCGTCTTGGAGTGGGTGCGGGCGGACCCGAGTGCCTCCCCCGACCTGGTGCCGGGCGAAGTGCTGGGCCAGGCGGATCTAGCGCGGCTTCGACCGGTCGTCCCACCGGGCCTGCTCGAGGAGTTCGACTTCGCCGGCGTGGAGGCCGAGGTTCAGGCGACGACCCGCTACCTGCCCCACGATGTCTACCAGTCGGCCACGCTGCAGTACAGCGACCAGACCGAGCTCGGCGAAGACCGGAGCCTGCTCCACTACGTGAGCGGACGCCCGTTTCGCGCCGAGCGGATCGACGCGGCCCCACCCGAGGACGCCGCCTACATGATCCTGTGGAACCAGGTGCATCGCTGGCAGTACTACGGCTTTGCCACCGAAGAGGAGCACATGGCGCTCGTCCGGGGCGGCGGCACCGGCGGGCGTAGCGAGCGGATCCTCAGCGAGACCTTTCAGGGCGGTGGACGGGTGGAGCGTCACCTCATCAACCAGTACCAGCGCGTCTACCTGAACCACCTCGCGCACCGCGCGGACGACGACTACGCCATGAACGTCGACCAGGCCGACCGTCTCTACCACATGGACTACCTCGCCTACACCCACCCCTTCGAGATGCGGGGAAGCGCGATGATCATCGAGCGCTCCCTCGACCCGCACGAGGAGGACCAGGTCAACGCCTACCTCCCGGCCGAACGCAAGGTGCGACGACTCTCGGCCAAGGAACGCGCCGACAGTTTTCAGGGGTCGGAGTTCACCCTCGACGACTTCGAGGGCTTCAATGGCCGCGTCTTGGAGTACGACTGGGTCTACCACGGCAAGAAGGCGATCCTCTACGTCGCGGACGCGCACGCGGAGCCCCTCGTCTTCTACGGCCCCAACAGTCGGATCCCCCGCAATCGCTGGCAGGTCCGGACCTGCTACGTGGTCGAGCAGCGGCCCCGCACCGCCGACCACCCCTACGGACGAAAGCTCGTCTTCATCGACACCGAGACCTACAACATCCCGTTGACGCTGAACTTCGACCGCGACGACGAGCTGTGGCGGGTGATGTACGGGATGTACGAGTGGGCCTTCGAAGGGCCGGCGCCCGACGAAGCGACGCCGGACCAGACGGTCCCGATCTGGCGCGCGGGCGTGTCCCTCAACGTGAAGAACGGCAATGCCACCCACTTCTGGAGCAACAAGAGCGTCGTTCCCGAGGTGAAGCGCGTGACCGTCCGGCGGCGCTTCAACGTCTCCAACCTGAGCGGCGGCCGCTAGGGCCTCGAGGGCCCGCGGGACGCCTCCGACACGAGGGGAATCCGGCATGAAATGCGCGTTCTCGGTGCTGAACTTCGGCTCCTGTGGCGAAGCCCGGGTGATGGCGGAGCTCGCGGCGGAAACCGAGGCGGCCGGCTGGGACGGGTTCTTTGTCGCCGACCATCTGCAGTGGCCGGGCTTCGAACCCAATGTCGACCCCTGGGTGGCCCTGACCGCGGCGGCGATGAGCACGGAGCGGATCACCCTCGGGACCAATGTCACGCCGCTCCCGCGGCGGGATCTCGCGAAGCTCGCACGGGAGACCATCTCGGTCGATCGTCTGAGCGGAGGTCGGCTGGTCCTCGGGGTCGGTCTCGGCTGGGAGGCGCTCCCCGAATGGTCGGGCTTTGGCCACGAAGAGACCGCCCGGGTGCGGGGCGCCATGCTCGACGAAGGGCTCGACGCGCTCGCGGCGCTGTGGAGCGGTGAGGACGTGAAACACGAGGGCCCGCACTACAAGGTCGTGTGCGACGCCTTCGCCCCGCCGATCCAGCGACCCCGGATCCCGGTCTGGCTGGCGGGTCTGTGGCCCAGCGTCAAGCCCTTCCGCCGCGCCGCCCGTTGGGATGGGGTGTCGGCCATGCCCAAGACCTGGGAAGAAGGCGGGGTGTTCTCGGGCGAAGACATCGCCGCGATTCGGGCCTTCGTGCGGGCCGAGGGGAATACCAGCGGGGACTTCGACATCGTGACGGCGGGCGCGACCTCGGGGCCCGACGACGCGGCGCGGCTCGAGGAGCTGGCCTCGGCCGGCCTCACCTGGTGGTTGGACATGGTAGCCTCCTTCGAGGAGACGCTGGACGAGGTGAAGGCCCGGATTCGTCGCGGCCCCCCCGTCCGCTGATTTGCGACGGCGCCCGTGCCGACCCCCCGATGCGGACTCGAGGAGCCCCGAGCATGCAGCGCCCCCACCCCTCCTCGCTCGCCGTCGTCGTTGCGCTGTTGGGCCTCGCCTGTGCGAAGGCCTCGGTCCAACCGACCCGGACGGTTCTCGTGGGCGGGCCCCAGCAACAGCCCGACCGGGTACTCGTCTACAACTTTGCCGTCAGCGAAGAAGAGGTCCATCTGAATCGCGCGCCCGGCGCGGCGGCGGCGCGCTTCCTCACCGGCGACCCGGAAACGAGCGCGGAGATGGAGCTCGGCCACATCGCCGCGGCGGCCCTCGCGAACACCATGACCGCCGAGCTCAACAAGATCGGGATCGCTGCGTCCCGGGCGGACGGACCCCCCCCGGAGACCGGCGAGGTCCTGCTCCTGAACGGCGAGTTCCTCGACATCGACGAGGGCAACCGCCTCGCCCGCACGGTGGTGGGCTTCGGAGCGGGCGCCACCGAGCTCCACACCCGGGTGGAGGCGAGCTGGGTGCGCGAAGGCGAGTTCGAGAAGCTCGGCGAGGCGCGAACCGAAGCCACGGGCTCGAAGAAGCCGGGCCTCGTCGTGCCGCTCGGGGTCGGCGCCGCCACCGATGTCTGGATGGGCGTCGCCATCGTGGGTGCCGGCACCGCCATCCTCGAAGCCCTCGGCCCCCTCGAAGCCAACATCCAGGACACCGCCGAGCAGGTCGCGCTCTTCGTCGGCCAGCGCTACGTCGAGCGCGGTTGGCTGCCCGCAGAGGCGATCGACCAGGGCTTCTTCAAGTAGCCCGGCGCAGGTTCGCGGGCTCGATCGCTACGCCATGTCGGCGTAGCGGGTGGCGCCCTGCCTCGCGGTGGCCTGCGCTAGCTTGCCGTCTCCCCGCTCGCGGAGATTGCAATCATGGTTCGATCGGTCGTATGGATCGCGGTGTGGACGACCTGTCTGGTCGGCTGCAAGAGCTACGAGACGGAATGGCGAACCTCGCAGGGCCAGCTGCTCGCCGCCGAGGCGCGGATCGACACGCTCCAGCAGAATGTCCGGACGCTGGAGCAGGCGGTGGAGGTCCGCGATCGGGCGATTGCCGAGCGCGACGCGATGATCCGCGACGAGTGCGTCCGCCGCACCAGACCCAAGCCGGCGCCCTAGCGGGTCGCCGCGAAGACGGTGGACCGCCCGGACGCGCTAGAGCGACGCTGCGGGGTGCACGATCGTCTCGCCGAGACCCTCCAACGTGACGCGGAGCGCTTCGGCATCGGACTCGAAGCTCGCGGCGATCACCTGGTGGACGCCCGCGTCGGCGAAGGCCTTCACCGTATCCAGGTCGAGGGGTGTGCCGATCCCGATCGACGCGCTGTAGTGGAGGGCGTCGGGGTCTCGCCCCGACTCGGTGGCGTAGCGACGCATCTCCGCGATGTGTGTCTTCGCCGCGTCGGGGGTCACGTTCATCCCGAACCAGCCGTCGCCCGCCTCTCCCACCCGACGCAATGCCGCGGCGCTCTCGCCGCCGAAGATGATCGGGGGGTGGGGTTGCTGGACCGGCTTCGGGTAGGACCGGACCCTCGGAAAGCGACAGAACTCGCCGTCGTGGTCGGGATCGGGCTCGGCCCACAGCTTCTTCATCGCGTCGAGATACTCGAGGGTCCGCGCGCCCCGTCGCTCCCACGGAACGCCGAGCGCCTGGAACTCCTCTTCGAGCCACCCGATCCCCACGCCGAAATCGAAGCGACCCCGTGACAGCTTGTCGAGGGAGGCCACCTCCTTGGCCGTCACCAGCGGGCTGCGCTCGGGCACCAGACACACGCCCGTGCCCAGACGGATCCGCTCGGTCTCGGCGGCGGCGTAGGCGAGCCCCAGAAAGGGGTCGAGCATGTCGAACGAGGTCACCTCGAGGGGAAGCCGGCCGTCGCCGCTGTAGGGATACTTGGAGCGGTATTCGTCGAGGAGCACGATGTGCTCTCCCTCCCAGAGCGAGTGGAACCCGCACGACTCGGCGGTTCGAGCCGCGAGCCCGAGGAGTTCCGGGTCGGCCGTCGCGCCGATCCCGATCCCGAAGAACCCGAGCTGCATGTCGCTCTCCTCCCGGCCTGTCGTCCGGTGTCCCGGATGCCGTAGCCGAGCCCCTATCGGGGCGGCGTGTGCTCGAACGGAAGTCGCACGTGGCGGATCGTGTCGGCCTCGATCACCAGCACCACCCGGCCCTCGGGGTTGCGCCACGGAAACTCGGCGCCCGTGTACTTGTGGGCGATGGCGTCCATCCCGACAAAGGTTTCATCGGGCCGCCACTCGACGACGCGTCCGCGGATCTGCGCCTCCCAGTAGGGGTCCTCCCCGTCGACAACCGAGAGAGCGACCCGGGGGTCGCGACGGGTGTTCTTCGCCTTGATCGTCCCCTCACCCGTTCCGACGAGGATGTGGTCGCCCTCGACGGCGATCCACACCGGGTCGGCCTTCGGGCTCCCGTCCTCCATCAAGGTCGAGAGGTGGGCGAAGTTGGGGCGGTTCAGGAGCGCCCGCACGTCGTCGGACAAGGTCTTCATCGGGTCGCCTCGAAGGGGTTCGCGGTCAAACCGGGTTCGCTTCGGGGGGGAGCATATCGCGGACGCGCCGATCGCGGTGGAGCGCGATGCGAAGAAACGCGACCGGACGTCGAGCTCGCGTGAGCGGGATCGAACCTCGAACGCGCTCGAGACGTGTCTGGGTTCCGGCGCGTGTGGCGAACCGCGCGGGGCTCCGCGCCGCCCCTGTCGATCCTACTGGAGGTCTTCCTCGAGAAAGCCCGAAATCGCGACCGTGCCCGTGGCCTGGCAGGTATTCGCCGTCCGCGTCCAGTTCATCTGAACGTTCGCGCCGGGTGGCGCGTAGAGCTTCATCGCTTGGGACGCCCTGGTGAAGCGGGTCGAACTGCCAGGAAGAGCCATCGGAAACATCGGATTGGCGTAGAAGTTCGCCGCACCCGTCGAGCCGCTGATCCGGATGCGCACGCTGCTCGTGAAGGTACAGACCACGAAGTTCGTCTCGAACGACACGTGCTCGATCACCAGCCGACGATCGTTCGGCACCAGGTAGTTCCCCATGATCCCGCCCCCGCTGTTGACCGTCGCGGTGAGACTCCCCTCGATGAGGACCGGCTCTTTGGGTTGTTGCGTGGGGACCGACATCTCCGGTCCGTTCAACACGCGGACGGGCGTGGCGTACTGCCCCAGCGCAGGAGCCGCAACGAGAAACGTAGCGGTTGCCGCAAGAACCACTAGACGCATGACACTCTCCCTCTGACCACGTGCCGTTTCGACCGGAGCATTCTCCGCCGCCCTCAGCACGGACGCAAGCGATGTCTTCGCGGCCAGACCCTTCGGCATCGGAGATTGCCGAGCGCGCGGGCAGTGTTGTCCGGTCTCCTTGCCGATCGGTGTGGTCGGGAGAAAGGAGTCCCTACACCGCGCGACGACGCGTGCCCAACGCCACCAGACCCAGACCGAGCAGCACCGCGGTCGTGGGCTCGGGCACCACGGCGACACCCCCGTTCAGGTTGGTGAGAGCGGAGAACGTGAACGAGGGAAACGGGGACAGGCCAAACAGAGACGTATCGTCGCCACCCAGAGCGACGTCCAACAGCTCGGACGAGCCCGTCTCGTTGCCCACGGCAAAGTAGGACCCTGTCACCGAGTCGTAATCGACGCCTCCAATGATCCCCATACCCAGCGCGTTGGACGCGGCGGCGGAGGAGCCGGCGACACTCGGATCGATCGAGAACAACGTCTGCGTGAACCCGAAATCACTCCCCAGGGCGTAGAGCATCCCGTCGTCGCCGTTGAACGTGAGACCCCCGGCGAGCCCGAATCCGAGCGCTCCGTCGAGCAGGGTCGTGGTCATCGCACCGGTATCGATCTCGAACAAGCTGGACGCCCCGCCGAGGCCGTTGGCGAGCCCGAAGAAACGATCTCCGGTCGGGTCGTAGGCGAGCCCCCCTACGAACCCGGTCCCGAGCGCGAGCAACGGGTTGGTCGTTCCGCTGCCGAGAGAGAACGAGTGGAGGGTCGACACACCCTGGTTGTCCTGTGCGACCGTGTAGAACCGGCTGTCTGCGGGACGAAACGCCAAACCGAAGTATCCGGTGGAGCCGTCGCCGAGATCGATCACGGGGTTCACCGTCATCGCAACCGTGTCGATCTGCTGGACACGCCGCGGGACGCCGACGTCGTCCCCCGAGATGCCGTAAAGAATCGTCGCCTGCGCGGAGCCCGCGCCCAACACAACCACCAAGAACGTCCACAGCGCGCGCATCGTCACCTCCCAACACCGGTTCACGGAGACACCGGACCCGTGTGAGTGGTCCGCAAGTTCTTTCAGGTCACGCAAAAAAACGGAGAATCCTTGGCCGGGCTCCGCGAGGGGACGCGGACCGCGTGGCCTCGGCCCGAAGACACGCATCCGAATACGCGAGCGTGGCCGGGACGCTTTGCGCGATCGCACACGCTGTTCGTGTTCCCGCGGATCGGCGAGTCGCCCGGACCCGGAGAGTTCGGGCCCGGAGTTGCACCGGCGCTGCACGCTGGGTTGCGTCGTTCGGCCGCCTCGCCTCGATCCCGGCGCTCCAGCGTCGCTGGCACGCGCCACGGCGCCGCGCTAGCCAACCGGGGCGCGTTCGTGAGGCAGCACGCCGCGCATCCGCTAGCCCAACCATGCCACGAGGGGACCCCCACCATGCTGATCCGTCGTTTCGCCGTTGCTCCGCTCGCTTGCGCCCTGCTCCTCCTGTTCGCAGCGTCGCCCGCCCTTGCCCAGTTCTATTCCACGCCGACGCGGGATGTGGAGAACCCCGCGCGCACCCCGGTCCAGGTGACCGAGACCATCACGCTCCAACCCAATATCGCCGGCACCTTCAACGTGCCGTTCGTGGCGCTGCCGGTGGACACTCGGCTGGTCCTCGAATACGCCTCGGTTCTCTGCACCGGCCCGTCCGCCGGCGCGCCGATCATCACGTCGTTGACGGTCACCCCGTTTGGCGGATCACAGATCCAATTCCAGCTCCCGCTCCGGTCGCAGGGGACCACGGCGTCGGGCACAGCCGTCCATGTCGCGACGACGCCCATTCGCCTCTACGCCGATCCCGACGAGAGCAACAACGATACGGCCGTTTCGGGTACGGTCGTGAGACGAGCCGCGAGCGGAACGACCAGCTGTGTCTTCTCGCTGAGCGGGTACACGATCGACCTCTGAACCGAGTCGGACAGCACAGGACAGGGCAGGCGTCGCGCGGCGCGCGCGCTCGACCGACCCCGTCCTTCGACGCCACGTCGATGGCCGTGTATCGACGCCGGGCCGTGAAGCCACACGGCCTCGTAGGGACGCTCGTCCCGGGTGTGTGTGTCGTCCTGCGCCGCGACAGCCACCGCCGAGCGGTACCATCGCGGGGCGCGCGAACGACCGGATCGTCCGCGTGTTCCGGAGGCCGATGTGGACCGGGAATGGGTGACGCGACGACAAGCGTTGGGTGGCATCGCGGCCATCGCGGGAGGGGGGTCGCTCCTGGACGGGTCGTCGCGCTCCCACCGGAGCTCCCGCCGCGGTTCCGATGACCGCGTCGTGGACCTCGTCCTGCACGACGCCTCCGCCTGGCTCGGGGAGACCCGTGGCGTAACCCACGGCGTCTCCGTCCGGGTCGTGGACAACCAGATCGCCGAGGTGGCGCGGGGGCCGCTCGCGGGCGGCGACCGCATCGATCTGCGGGGCCGTCTGCTGCTTCCCGGGCTGATCAGCGGGCACACCCATGTCGCCGGTGGGTCCTCCACCCGCGGCATCATCGAGACCGGGCGCTCCTACGCGCGCCCGTTGGAGCTCGTGGAGAGGGACCTCGACGACGAGGAGCTCGACGCCCTCACCGCGTACAACCTCGCGGAGCTGCTCCGGAGCGGGTGCACCACCCAGCTCGAGATGAGTCTCAGCCTGCGTCAGGCGAAGAGCTACGCCCGGGTGGCGGGGCGGCTCGGTGCCCGCGGGTGGGTGGGCGGCATGGTTCCGGGGATCGGACGGCTCTTCCCGATCTGGTTCGGCTCGGACGACGACCTCCGCGCGGCGGAGGCGGATACCCTCGTCGAGATCGAGGCCAACCTGGCACACGGGCGTTCCTTGGAAGGGGACGGCCTCGTCCGCGGCATGATGACGCCCCACGCCGCCGACACCCACACCCCGGCGACCCGGTCGGCGATAGCGGACGCCGCAAAGGAGCTCGGGACCGGCGTGCACACCCACCTCTCCCAGGGGAGCCGGGAGACCGAGACGGTGCTGCGGCGTTTCGACCGGACTCCCACGCAATGGTGGGCCGACGCGGGCGTCCTCGACGGCCCCTTCCTTGGGGCCCATTTCATCGCACCCGATTGGGCGAGCGACCCGCCCCTCCTGCGTCGCGCGGGGGCCGTCTACGCCACCTGTCCATCGGCTGGGGGCGCCGGAGGAGCGACCCAGCCCTACCCCGAAGCACTCGCCGCCGGGATCGCGGTCAACGTCGGGATCGACACCCACAGCAACGACATGGTCGAGAACCTGAAGCTCGCGGTGCTCTACGGGCAGGCGCGCGCGTCGCTCCTCGCGGCGCGCGCCGGTGGCGACCCGTCGCCTGCGTTTCGCGCCCCCACGGTCGTGGACGCGGTACGGGGGTGCACGACCACCGTCGCCGACGCGCTCCGTCGCTCGGACCTCGGCCGCATCGAAGCGGGCGCGACGGCCGACCTGGTCGCGGTGGACGTATCCGGCTTCCTCACGGGCTCGGGCGCCGCGCCACCCGAACCGCTCAACCACCTTCTCTATGCGAGCGGCCCCGCGGTGGAGCTGGTCCTCGTCGACGGTCGGGTCCTGGTGCAGGACGGCGTCTTCGTCGCCGCCGACGAGCGCCAGATCGCGGAGGACGGCGGACGGGTCGCGCAGCGGCTCTGGTCGGCGCTGGCGCGGGAGGGGTGGTTCGACTGAAGCGGGCGCTCCCGCCGCCGCCCACCGCGCGGCGGGTGGTCGCTGGCCGGTCTCGCCTCGCGCCGCGCGCCCTACTCCGCCTTGAAATCGGGCTTGCGTTTCTCGGCGAAGGCGCGCGGACCCTCGCGGGCATCCTTGCTCGCCAGCACGTGGCGACCGATCGCGTCCTCCAGCGCGAGACCCTGTTCGAGGGGGAGGTCCCCGCCGCGAAGCATGCACTCCTTGGTCGCCCAGACGGCCAGCGGGCCCCGCGCGAGAATGCTCTGGGCGATCGAGCGCGCCTGCTCGAGGAGCTTGGCGTCGTCCACCACATGGGTGACGAGCCCGATCTCGCGGGCCTGCTGGGCATCGATCTGCTCGCCGGTGAGCGCGAGATAGTTGGCCCAGGCCCGTGGAATCGAGCGGGGGAGCCGCTGGGTGCCGCCGCCCATCGGCTGGAGCGCCCAACGCACCTCGGTCAGGCCGAACTTCGCGCTCTCCGCAGCCACGACGATGTCGCAGGTGAGCGCGAGCTCGAGCCCGCCCGCAACGGCGAACCCGTTCACCGCGGCGATCACCGGTTTGTAGAGCGGAAAGCGCTTGGTGATCGTCGCGAACCCGGGTCCGTGCGAGCCGGGGCGCGGCCGGGCGCCACCCGACCCCCCACCCTCGGACATCGCGACGAGGTCATTGCCGGTGCAGAAGGCCCGGCCGGCACCCGTCAAGATGGCGACCCACTGCTCGCGGTCGTTCTCGAAGTCGCCGAAGGCCTCCCCCAACGCCGCACCGGCCGCGGCGTCGAGGGCGTTGAGCCGCTCGGGGCGGTTGATCGTGATGGTCGTGAGATGGCCCTCGCGCTCGACGCGGACCACGGAATCTGTCATCGCTGCCCCCTAGTGCTCGAAGGCGACCGCGACGCGAGCGATCGCCCCCCAGATGCTGCAGTACAGCGACAGCTCGGCGATCTCGCCGGGCTGGAGCTGCGTGGCGATCTCGTCGAAGGCCGACGCCCCCACGCCGTGCCCCGCGTCGAAGAGCAGGGCGTAGCGAAAGACCGCCCGCGCGCGGTCGTCGAAGGCCGCGTCGGTCCAGTCTTCCTCGTCCACGGCCTCGAGGACCCGGTCCGAGAGACCGGCAACGCGCGCGTCGGTCGCGCAGCGCTCGGACCACGCCGCGGATCGACGCACCACGATCATCCGCGCGAGCTCGAGCAATAGCGCCGGAAGCGTCGCGTTGGAGCGGAGACCCACGGCGAGCGCTTCGAGGTCGCCGACGTCGGGCGGGGCGGGCCGACTCATGCCGGGGTGTCCTCGCGGTCCAACCCCACGCGTCGCTGCACGGACACCGCGTGTCGGCCTATTGGTTGAGGGCCGGCGCCGCCTGGCGCTTCTTCTTGAGCTGCCGCGCCCATTCGAGCCCGCGCTCGGTCGCGGCCTCGAAGTCGGGCGTCTCGAGCCCGAGGCTGTCGAGCACCTCGCGCATCTCGCGGTCGAAGGCCACCCGGAGCTGGTCGTTGGTGTGCTGCTTCAGCCCCCAGCGCCGCCAGTTCTCGTTGTTGCGCGAGTCCGAGGCACCGAACGACGCCATGAACTGCGGGTACCAGTACTCCGCGAGGCGGCGCTCGGCCTCCTCGCGGGCCGTCTTCCCGCCCGATTCGAGGGCTTCGCGCACGTGGATGTACCCCATGTTCGCGTGGCCGCGTTCGTCCTTCACCACCTTGAGCGCGACCCGCGCGAGCGGGGCGTACGACGATTGCACCCACTCGAAGCCCTGATACACCCCGAAACGGTCGGCGATCATGTTGAAGATGCCGCGGTCGAGCCACGAGGGCTCCATCTTGGTGCCCTCGTAGGCGCGGAACTGCTCGCGCTCGCGTTCGTAGATGTTGACCGGGATGTCGGGGTCGTACTCGTGGTAGAGCTTGTAGAACTGGTAGGTGTGCTTGAACTCTTCGTTCGAGAAGTTCGACATCCGCAGACGGGACTCGGGGTTGGGCGCGGCCTGCATCGAGAACTTGTCGATCGCCGAGAACATACTCTGGTGCCCCTTCGCCGCCTCGCCGAAGTAGGGCATCATGCATTCGCCGTGGGCGAAGAACATCTTGCCCAACCAGAAGCGGTAGTCGTCGGGCATGTCGTCACCCGGTTCGTACTGGTAGGGCTTCGCCTCGACCCGGACGTCGCTCTGGGCGATGCGGTTCAGGTGCGATTGCTCCCCGAGTACGCCCTCGCGTTCGTAGCGGCTGGCGGTCTCCGGCAGCGCGTCCTCGTCCGCGAGGAACATGTCGGGGATCCCCGCCATGATCGTGCGGGTGGCCTTGGCGAGAGGGCCGTAGGGCTCCGAGAAGTGCCGCTCCATCGACCACAGAAAGTCGAAGGGGCTCGCGCCGTGACGCGCCAGGGTGGGCGCGATCGACTCGGCGAGGCTCTCGATGTCCGTCGCCTCGTTCCACTGGGCGATCGGCACCTCGTCGACAGCAAAACAGACCTCGGGCACGACGTCCGCCGCCGGATACCAGACGTTTTGGGCGGTTCGTTTGTCGACCGGGAACATGGCTCTTCCTCCGCGGGATTCGACGCTTCTTAGGTTTACACCGTTTACTTGGGGATTCAAGCGCCGATTCGACGCTCAGGCACCGTCCTCGCCCCAGTAGGGCTCGCGGAGCTGGCGCCGGTGGAGCTTGCCGTTGCTAAAGCGCGGTAGCGCGTCGTGAAAATCGATGGTCTTGGGCACCTTGTAGTGCGCCAGCCGTTCGCGCAGCCACCGGATCAGCTGGTCCTGGAGCTCCCGGGAGGGCTCGTGCCCCGCACCGAGCTGCACGGCGGCTTTCACCTGCTGGCCCCACTCGGGATCGGGGATGCCAAAGACCCCGACGTCTTCGACCGCGGGGTGGAGGATCAGCGCCGACTCCACCTCGGCGGGGTAGATGTTGGACCCGCCGGAGATGATCAGGTCGACCCGTCGGTCGGCGAGAAACAGGTAGCCGTCTTCATCGAGCCAACCGAGGTCGCCCAAGGTGAACTGCTTGGGGCCGCGGTGGGCCGCCGCGGTCTTTTCGGGATCGTTCTCGTAGCTCAGATCGACATCGGTCAAGCTCGTCATGTAGATCGTGCCGATCTCCCCGGGTCCGAGTTCCTCTCCGTCCTCACCGACGATCTGGATCGTAAAGGACGGGATCGGCTTGCCGACCGACCCAGGCTTGCGAAGCCAGTCCTGCGCGGAGATCGCGCTGACGACCCCGACCTCGGACGCGCCGTAGCCTTCGCTGAGCACCGGCCCCCACCACTCGATCATCTGGCGTTTGATCTCGACGGGCATCATCGCCGCGATGTGCATGGCGCTCTTCATCGACGACACGTCGTAGCGGCTCCGCACCTCGGGGGGGAGCCGCAGCAGACGCACGCAGTGGGTGGGCACCATGATCGTGTGGTTGATGCGGTGCGCATCGATCCAACGCAGCACCTCCTCCGCGTCGAAGCGCGGCATGACGTGGACCGTGCCACCGACGATCGCGGCAGAGTTCGCGCTGGTGAGCGGGCCCGCGTGGTAGAGCGGGCCCATCGTCAGGTGCACGGTGTCTTCGCCGACCCCGGAGGTGACGGCCGAGCGTTTGAGCTTTTCGATCACCGTCGATACCGGCACGGCGTTCGGGGCCTGCGACATTCGCGTCGCCTTGGGCCGTCCGGTGGTCCCCGAGGTGAAGTAGATCGGGCTGGCGTAGTGGGGCTCCTGCTCCGGCTCCTCTCCCGAATGTTCGGCGAGCGCCGCGGCAAAACCCTCTCCCATCGAGAGCAGCGCGGGTTGCCCGCTGCTCTTCGCGACGGCATCGGCCCCGAGGGCGGCGTGCGTCTCGTCGACGACGAGGAGACGCGCCCCGGAGGCGTCGAGGAGATAGGCGATCTCTTCGACGGCGAGATGCCAGTTGACCGGGACCAGGGGCATCCCGTGGACGGCCGCGGCCACCGCCACGCAGAGGTAGTCTGCGGAGTTGCCGGCGAGGATCGCCACACTCCGCCCGTCCTCCCCGGCGCGTGTCGCGAGCAGACGCCCGCAGCGGTTGACGCGTTCGTTGAATTCCGCGCGCGTGAACGCGAGCGTGCCGTCCGCCACCGCGAGCCGTCCGGGGTCCTTCTCGGCGAGCTCGTGTAGGCCGCTTGCCATGCGCTGACCTCCAGTCGCCCCGCCTAGCGAGGCTCGCCGACGAGCGCGATGGCGCCGGTCGGGCACGAGTCGACCAAGGACTCGGCTTCGGCGAGCTGTTCTTTGTCGAGCGGCCCGGCCACCGGCACCGGATCGTTGTCCTCCCCCCTCCGCACCAGACCCGGAACCAGGTAGTAGCACTGGCCCGACTTCGTACAGCGGTCGAGATCGATCCGGATGCGGGTCATCGCGGGTCGCCGCTCATGCCTTGTCGAACTCGAGGTGGAGGGTCTTCAGGGCGCGAAAGATGAAGTTGTACTGGTGTGTGAAGTCGTTCCCCGGCGCCAGGCGAAGGTTTCGCAGCCGGCGGAACAGCTCTTCGAAGGCGACCCGTGTCTCCATCCGCGCGAGGGCCGCGCCGACACAGTAGTGCGGGCCGGCGCCGAAGCCCACGTGATCGCGCAGGTTCTCGCGGTGGATGTCGAAGCGCTCGGGCTGCGGAAACCGCTTGGGGTCGCGGTTGGCGCAGCCAAAGAGCGCGACCAGACGCGACCCCGCCGGAAGCGCCGTGCCGCCGAGCTCGGTGTCGCTCACCACAAAGCGCCCCAGCGCCGAAATCGGCGACTCGATCCGGACCCCCTCCTCCACCATCGCGGGAATCAGCGACGGATCGGCTTGCACCTCCGCGAGCACCTCCGGATTGCGCAGCAGCAGCAGGGTCAGGGACGCGATCAGATAGTTCACGGTCTCCTGACCGGCCACCAGGAGCTGGTTGAGGATGCTCACGATCTCCGGGGTATCGAGCTCGCGGTGGTCGTCGTCGCCGGCGCCACCGCGGAGGTGCGCCGTGATGAGGTCGCCGATGAGGTCGTCCTGGGGGTCGGCGCGGGCCGCCTCGACATTGCGAGCGAGATAGCGCTGGAGCTCGACGCTCGCGCGCGCGCCCTCGATCCGCTCCTCCTCGGACACCCGTCCGGCGAGCACCGCGACCGACTTCACCGACCACTCCTTGTAGCGTTGGAGGTCGCTGCGGGGGACACCCAGGGTGATCGCGACGACGGTGAGCGGCACCATCATCGAGAACTGTCCGACCAGCTCGACGCGGCCGTCGTCGATGAACCCGTCGATCAACTCGGTCACCACTTGGCGCGCGATCGGCTCGAGCTTGGCGACCCGGCGCGGCGAGAGCGAGCGGTTCACCAGACTCCGGTAACGCGTGTGGGCCGGCGGGTCGGCCGAGAGCAGCGTGTCGCGCGGCGGCACGCCTCGGGCGAAGATCGCACGGGTCGCCTCGCTCGGCGCCATCGGGGGGGCGAGACCCGCTTCGCCCTGGAAGTTGAGAAACGCCGCGCCGCGCGCCGACGAGAACCGCTCGGTGTCGCGCAGGACCTCGTGGATCAGGTCGTAGGTCGTGACGAAGAACACCCCGGGCGCGGCTTCGAACACCGGCCGCTCCGCGCGCATCCGGTCGTAGAAGGGGTACGGGTTCTCGAGGGTTTCGCGCGAGAAGGGCTCGAAGTCGCCGACCGCCGCCATCGGGCAGGCCTCCGTGCGGGCTCCGCCGGGGGAGCCCGGTGACTAAACACTGTTTACCCTAGCACAACGGCGGTATCGTCCGGGCAACGGGGTCCGAAGCGGGCCCGGGGGGGTGCGGATGCAATTCGGGATGGCGCCGGCGGCCGCGTTGACGCGCTGGGACGACGTGGTGGTGTGTGCCCTCGTCGCCGAGGCGGGGCGCTGGGAGAGCCTGTGGATCGCCGACCACTTCCTACCCGCGCTTCCCGGGCAGGACGCGACCCGCGATTGTTTCGAGGGCTTCTCGCTGCTCGCCGCCTTGGCCGCGGTCACCCAACGCATCCGGCTGGGCTCCTTCGTCGCGGGCAACACCTACCGCAACCCCGCGCTGCTGGCGAAGATGGCTGCGACCCTCGACCACATCAGCGCCGGCCGCTTCACGCTGGGGATCGGCGCCGGCCACGTGCGTCGCGAGCACGAGGCCTACTTCGGGGGGCGACCGTCGATGCGCGAGCGCTCCGATCGTCTGGAGGAGGCCTGCGCCCTCATCGCCAAGCTGCTGGTCGCCGACGCGCCGGTCGACCTGGAGGGTCGCTACTACCGTCTCGAGAGCGCCCCCTTCGCCCCCAAGTGCGTCCAGCGCCCGCGTGTCCCGATCATGGTGGGCGGCGGCGGCGAGCGCCGTACGCTTCGCACCCTCGCTCGTTACGGAGACATCATGAACGTGACCGGGCCGCCGCCGGTGGTGCAGCGCAAGCTCGACGTCTTGGCGCGACACTGTGAGGCGGTCGGCCGCGACCCCACCGAGATCCAGAAGACCGTGCACCACCCCGTGATGCTGCTCCGAGACGAAGCGCGCGCCAAACAGTTCCGCGCGCGGCTCGGCGCGGGCTGGGGGGCGGGAGCGGGCTTCGACCTGGGCCGCGCCGAAGACCAGAAGCGGTACCTCGCGATCGGGTCCGCCGATCACATCCTGGACGTGTTCCGACGCTACGACGCGCTCGGCATCGACCAGATCATCTTTCTCAACACCCCGAACCGCCCGGCGCTCTACCGCGAGCTCGACGAGGAGGTGCTCGCACCCTACCTGGGAGAGGGGGGAGCGCGACACGCTCGCGGGGCCGACCGGTCTTGAAGACGAGGTGAACGCCGTTTAGGCTGCGCTCGCAGAGGAGACCGATGGCCAAGAAAGCGGCTCGACGCGCCGCCCCGCTTCGCACGCGACCGCTGTCGCGCGAGGCGGTGGTCAGCGCGGCCCGGAAGATCGTCGCCGGACAGGGCTACGAGGCCCTCTCGCTGCGCGGGCTCGCGGCCCGGCTGGGCGTGACCGCGCCCGCCCTCTACGCCTACGTCGACGACAAGCTCGATCTCCTCGAGGCCGTCGCCGCGGGCGAGTTCGAGCGTCTGACTCACGAGTACGACGCGATCCGTGTGCGCGACCCGATCGAACGACTGCGCCTCATCTCCCACAGCTATCTCGACTACGCCCGTTCCAACCCCGAGTTGTTCCGCATGATGTTTCTGTTCCCGCCCCGGTCCGACGACCCCGGGGACGTCCCCCCCGGCGCCCGGGCCTTTCGCTCAGCAGCCTCCTCGGTCGAAGACGCGATCGCGAGCGGGCGGCTGCGAGAGGGAGACCCCACACGCACGAGCGTGGCGATCTGGAGCGCGGTGCACGGCGTCGCGAGCCTGGTGCTCAGCCGCTCGGGTGTGCGCCGCGCCGAGGAGGATCAGACCCTCGACTTCGTCTTCGACGCCATCATCGATGGGCTCCGGCCGGGCGCGGCGCAACCGAGCTGAGCAGGCCCGGCGCGTCGCCTAGAGCTTGAACTCGCTCGCCAACCCGTTCAGCAACCCGCCCAGCCCCGAGGATTCGGGGACCCGGCCGCCGGGGGTGAGCTGATCGATCAGCGCCGGGAGGACGCCGGCCAGCACCGTGCTGGCGTCGCCCGCTCCCACGTTCGCCTCCCGCGCGAAGGCTCCGAGGGTGTCGGACCCCAGGACGCTCTCGAGCTGGCCGGGAGACACCTGCTCGTTCTGCCCCGGCGCCACCCACGAAGCGCTCTCCTGCCCGAGACCCTGTCGTTGGAAGGCCGCCAGGAGCTCACTCAGGCCCTGGTTTCCGCCGACCCGGCCGTCCTCGGGGTCGAGGAGGCGGAGCGCTGCCTGGACGATCTGTGGATTCTCGGACGCGAAGGCCGTGATGTCCTGGAGGAGCGACGCGTTGCCCAAGAGATCGTCGAGAAGTCCCATGTCCGGCCCCTGGAGTGGTGGACCCCGACGATATCGAACGCGCCCCTAGAGCGCGTCGATCGGGATCTTGAGATAGGCCACGCCGTTGGCTTCGGGGTCGGGGAGGTGGCCCGCGCGGACGTTCACCTGGATCGCCGGGAGGAGGAGACGGGGGGCGGCCAGCCCTGCGTCTCGCTCCTTCCGCACCGCGACGTAGGCGTCCCGCGACGTGTCGGCGCGGAGCTGGGTGTTGCCCGCCTTCTCCGCTCCGATCGTCGTCTCGAACTCGAGGGGCCGCCCCCCGGGCTGGTAGTCGTGACACACGAAGACCCGGGTATCGTCCGGACAGCCGTAGAGCCGCCGAATCGACTCGTAGAGCCGCTCCGCGGACCCGCCCGGGAAGTCACAGCGCGCCGTCCCCGAGTCGGGCATGAAGAGCGTGTCGCCCACGAACAACGCGTCCTCCACCCGGTAGCTGACGCAGGCGGGCGTGTGCCCCGGGGTGTGGAGCACCTCGACCGCGAAGGGCCCCACGTCGAGCCGTCGACCGTCCTCGAGCAAGAGGTCGAACTGGCTCCCGTCAGTGGGGAACCCGCTCCCCAGATGGAACAGCTCGGCGAAGGTGCGTTGCACCCGGGTGATGCCGGCACCGATCCCGGTCCGAGACCCGTAGCGCTCCTTCCAGAAGGGCAGCCCCGAGAGGTGGTCGGCATGGGCGTGGGTGTCGAGGGCGTAGGGGATCCGCAGCGAGTGGGCGTCGACGAACGCGGCGATCTCGTGGGCGGTCGTCCAGGCGCTGCGGCCCGAGTGCGGGTCGAAGTCGCGCACCGAGTCGATGACCACCCCGACGCGCTGGTCTTCGTCGTAGACGAGATAGGTGAGGGTCCAGGTGGGGGCGTGAAAGAACTCTCGCACGAGCATGGCGTCGTCCCTCAGTACTCGATCGTGAGCCCGGTGGTCACCCGCTGTTTGAAGATCCCCTTGTGGTGACTGAAGGGCCGTTCGTAGGCGGCGCTGAAGGTCACGTGTTCGGTGAGCGGGATGTGTCCGCCCAGGGCCCAGGTAAAGAGGTCGAGGCCGCTCACTCCCTCCGACCCGAGGTTCATCAGGTCGGCGCCTTCGAAGCGCCCGGTCCCGAGCACGTCCTGGACGGTGCTCAGCGGAAGCTCGACACCGTTCTTCAGCCGGACCGGGATGCTGCCATCCCCAGAGGTCACCCAGGTGAGCCCGCTCAACTGCACGAAGGGGGCGAACCACCGACCCAGCGTGTAGTCGGCGTAGAGGTGATAGAAGAACGAGGTGCTCTGCTCTCCCTGATCGAAGGGGATCTGCATCCCGAGCCCGGCCATCAGGTGGAGCGGCCCCCGCCCCCACGCCCCGGAGACCGACGGCAGCACCATCCCGTCCGAGTGCCCCTGGAAGGTGTCCTTCGAGCCACTCGGCACCTCGAAGCGAAGGGCGGGCGTGACGATGATGCGCCGCTCCTCGTCGACGAAGGCGGCGTACTTGAAGCCGCCCGCGAGGTTGAGCCAGCCCTGGGTGTCGTCGAGCAGCGGGTTGTCGGGGCGGTTCCAGGTGTAGCCGTCCTTCGTCGCGATGAACGCCAGGCGATCGGTGACCGCGATCCGCACCTGCAGCGAGACGTCGTGGATCTCGCCGCCCTGGAACGCCGAGCGACCCGGGAACTCGTGCCAGGCGTAGTAGGGCGAGATCCCGGTCGTGATGAAGGGGTCCTCGAAGAGGGCGAACGCGACGATGGGTTTGTGGAACCCCTCGAAGCGCCCCTGGCGCTCGCAGCGCAAATCGGGGAACCAGCGGGCGCAGGGCTCCGCGGACGAGGGTGGGCTGCCCGCCGCCACCCCGAGGAGAAGGAGTCCCCCGACCCCGAGGAACCGGACCCAGCGATCGATCGCGTTCATACCGGGACCCTACGCGGGGTCTCGGGGGTCGCCTATGACAGCGGTCATGCGTCGTCGCGTGTACCGACCGGTGCGAGCGTCTGGCCGCGGTCGCGCAAGCGGGAGACGCCCGACGCCGGAGCGACGCGACCCCTTGCGGGCGTCGGATCGGCGACGACCCCTACGAGATGAGGGTCGACTGCCGACACCCCGCGAACGCGGACCTCTGCGAGCGCCTCGAGCGCATCGCGGAGCTCCTCGAGGCGCAAGACGCGTCGCCGTTTCGCGTGGCGGCGTATCGCGGCGCCGCCGCGACGCTCGGGGGTCTCGAAGACCCGGTCGCCGACCGCTTCGAGCAAGGCGGCGTGGAGGCCCTCGAGGCCCTCCCGCGCATCGGGCGCGGCATCGCGTCGCTGCTCCGCGAGTATCTTCGCTCGGGCCACATCAGCCTGCTCGATCGGCTGACGGGACACGTCGCGGCCGAGGACGTGCTCGCCACCATCCCGGGCCTCGGCCCGACCCTCGCGCGCCGCGTCCACGAGGAGCTCGGCGTCGACACCCTCGAGCAGCTCGAATGCGCCTGTGCCGACGGCCGGCTCGCGGGGCTGCAAGGCTTCGGAGCGCGGCGGGTCGAGGCGATCGCCGCGGCCGTCGGGGCGCGTCTGGGTCGCCGCAGCCCGCGTGGAGCGCGGCCCTCGGTGGCGGCCCTGCTCGACGTCGACCGCGGGTACCGCGACGGCGTCCGCCACGGGCGCCTCCCGCGCATCGCGCCGCGGCGCTTCAACCCGCAGGGCCGCGCCTGGCTGCCGGTCCTGCACACGCAGCGCGAGGGGTGGGAGCTGACGGCGCTCTTCTCGAACACGGCGCGCGCGCACCGACTGGGCCGCACCCACGACTGGGTCGTCATCTACGGAGACCGCGACGGGCAGCACGACCAGTGCACGGTCGTCAGCGAGCCGCGCGGCGCTTCGACCCATCGCATCGTGCGGGGCCGCGAGCTCGAGACCCGGGAGGCGGGATGAGCACAGCACGGACCGGAGGCGAACGGCGCGAGCGCGTGGTCATTCTCGGTGCGGCGGGCCGCGACTTCCACGACTTCAACCTGCTCTACCGCGACGACCCGGGGGTCGAAGTGGTGGCCTTCACGGCGACCCAGATCCCCGGCATCGACGGGCGGCGCTATCCCGCCAGCCTCGCCGGGGCGCTCTACCCCGACGGCATCCCGATCGAGGACGAGGCCCGTTTGGAGACGATCTGCCGCGAGGCCGGGGTCGACCGGGTGGTGTTCGCGTACAGCGATCTCTCCCACGAGGAGGTGATGCACCTGGCCTCGCGGGCGCTGGCCACCGGTGCGAGCTTCGAGCTCCCCGGGCCCGAGCGCACCCAGCTCGCGGCGCGGTGTCCGGTGATCGCGGTGTCCGCCGTGCGCACGGGCGTCGGCAAGTCGCAGACGGCGCGCTGGCTGGTCGACGAGATCCGCGCGCGGGGCCTCCGGGTGGCCGCCGTCCGCCATCCGATGCCCTACGGCGACCTCGTGGCCCAGCGCGCCCAGCGTTTCGCCACCCGAGACGACCTCCGCGCGGCGCGCTGCACCGCCGAAGAACGCGAGGAGTACGAGCCCTACATCGAGCGCGGCGCGGTGGTCTTTGCCGGGGTGGACTACGCGGAGATCCTGGCGCGGGCGGAAGCGGAGGCGGAGGTCCTGATCTGGGACGGGGGCAACAACGACCTGCCGTTCTTCCGACCGGACCTCCACATCGTGCTCGTCGACGCGTTGCGCCCGGAGGAGGTGGCGACCCACCACCCCGGGGAGGCCGCGCTGCGCAGCGCGGACGTCGTGGTGGTGGCGAAGACCGATTCCGCCGGCGCCGCGGCGACGCAGGAGGCGGTCGACGCCGTGCGCCGCCTGCGGCCCGAGGTGCCGATCGTTCGCGCGAGCTCGTCGGTCGAACTCGAACACGCGAGCGCGCTCGTCGGCAAGCGGGTCGTGGTCGTCGACGACGGACCGACGCTGACACACGGGGGCATGGCCTACGGCGCCGGACAGGTGGCCGCGACCGCGGCCGGCGCGGAGATCGTCGACCCACGCCCCTGGGCGGTCGGCGCGCTGGCGGACGTCTTCGCGCGCTACCCGCATCTGCGCCACGTGTTGCCGGCACTGGGCTACGGCCGCGAGCAGCTGGCGGATCTCGAAGCCACCCTTCGCCGGGTGCCCGCCGATTTCGTCGTGAGCGGGACCCCGCTCGATCTCGCGAAGCTCGTGACGCTCGACACGCCGATCCTGCGCGCGCGCTACGAGTACCGCGACGGCGTACCGAGCCTGCGCGAGCACGTCGCGCGATTCCTCGACGCCCGCTTCGCGGACGCGCCCGACGCAGGCGGGGAGCGGTGAGGGTCGTGATCGCCCTGGGCGGCAACGCCATCGCGCGCCGGGGAG
>JANQRO010000078.1 GCA_028284525.1 Myxococcota bacterium
CCGAACTCGACCCCCGGCACGTACTCCTGGAGCAGCGTAGCTTCGTCGCGCTGCGCGAGTTCGCGTCGCAGGGTGGCGGCGTCGCGTACGACGGCAACACCCTTGCCGCGTTCGCCGACGTCGGGCTTGACGACGATCGGGAAGTCGCCGCCGAGCTGCTCTCGGAAGCGGTCGGCCGCGGCCCAGCGCGCGGACTCGGGCTGATCCGCGGGCAGCAACGCCGTGCGCGCGACCCGCTCGCCGGCGGCGGCGAGCCCGCGCAGGATCTCCCACTTGGATTCGCCGACCAGCCCGCCGCCCGGGATCGCGGGGTTCACCGCCGTCGCGGTGCGGAGACCGCCGTGGCGCAGGGCGAGCGCGGCGACGTAGACCAGGACCGGCGGGTAGAACAGCCACATCGGCCAGAACTCCCAGCGGCGCCAACGCTCGATCCTCCCGCGCCACAACCGCCGCCCCCGGTGGGTGGCGAGGGGCAGCAGGACCCGGGTGAGCACCAGGACGAAGAGCGCGGTGAGCCCGAGGGCGATTGCGCCCCCCTGACGCACCCCTTCGAGACGCACCAAGGCGGCGTCGCCGAAGAGGGTCGCCGCGCCGACCAAGGCGGGCGCCCAGAGCAGCGCTCCCGCCAGCAGGAGGAGGGTGAACCGCGGGGTGGGGTAGCGGGCGACACCCGCCCCGACGTAGATCGGCAGCCGCGCTCCCGGTAGGAAGCGACTCGTGAAGATCAGCAGCGCCCCGGATCGCTCGAAGCGGTGGCGGGTCTCGCGTAGCCGGGACACCCAGCGGGTCGGCGCCCAGCGCGCGCCGACCCGGCCGGAGACGTAGAGCAGCAGGTCGCCTACGACGAGGGCGAAGACACACGCTGACACGCCCGAAGCGAAGTCCACCTGGCCCCGGGCGACGAGAAAGCCCACACCGATACAGGTCAGGTCCTCGCTCACGAGACTCGCGGCGAGCACGAGCATCGCGAATGCGAACCAGGTGACCGGCCCGCGCGGGGCGGGGTCACCGGCGAACGGTGCGGCGGGCGCCGCACGGCGGGTGGGGCTCGCGTCGCGACGGCGGGGGGCCTCGCCGCGCTCCACACGGGCCCAGAAGCCGGCCAGCGTCTCGGCGATCGCGTCGCTGCGCTGCCAGAGCAGAAAGTGACCCTCCGCATAGCGGTCGAGCTCGCTGTGGGGGAGGAGGCGGTGGTGCTCGAGGGCGGCGTCGATGGGCACCAGGGGGTCGCCATCGCCGTGGATGATGAGCGCGGGGGCCTCGAAGCCCGCGAGCGCCCCGCGGAGGGGGCGCTGATCGGTGTCGTAGAAATTGCGGGCGTAGTAGGCGTTGAGCGGGAAGCGGTCGAAGCTCCCGAAGTGGGGGACGCCCCAGTCGATCGCGCGCAGCACCGCGAGCTGGAGCCCGTGGATCAGGTGGTTCAGCCCGTAGTCGCCGAGGAGCTCGTACTCCTGGACGCCGATCGACGAGAGCAGCACCAGCGAGCGCAGGCGCGTCGGCTCCCGCGCGGCCGCGGAGAGGGCGACGCCGCCACCCATGCTGAATCCGACCCAGTGGGCGGACTCGACGCCCAGGGTGTCGAGCCAGGCGAGCACGTAGCGCCCGTGGGCGTCGACCGAATAGTCCGGAACCTCGCGGGTCGACGCGCCGAAGCCCGGCAGGTCCGGGATCAGCAGGCGATAGCGGTCGCGCAGCGCGGCGCCGACGGCGTGGAAGTCGGCGATGCCCCCCGGACTCCCGTGGAGCAGGACGGCGACCGGCGCTTCGGGATCCGCCGGGCCGAGGT
>JANQRO010000156.1 GCA_028284525.1 Myxococcota bacterium
CTGCTCCTCCCCACCGGAACGGCGATCGTGCGCGTCAACGAGCAACGCGAGGTGGGTGGACAGCTCGGCGCGCCGCCAGGATCAGCAGCACGAGGCTCAGTACGATGGCGCTGAACATCGCGGTGGCGAGCAGGGTCTGCGTCATGGCAGCTCGAGCCCCACGAAGCCCAGGAACGCCAGCGACACGATGCCGACGACGAGAAAGGTCAGACCCATCCCTTCGAGAGCCTCGGGGCAGTCGCTGTACGTGAGCCGCTCTCGGATCGCGGCGAGGAGACAGATCGCCGCGGCCCAGCCGAAACCGCTCCCCGCGCCGTATACGGCGCTCTCGGCGAGGGTGTACTGACGCTCCGCCATGAAGAGCGAGCCGCCCAGGATGGCGCAGTTCACGGTGACCAGCGGGAGGTAGACCCCGAAGGCCGCGGCCAGGCCCGGCAGGTAGCGCTCGAGCACCATCTCCAGGATCTGGACGAAGGCCGCGATCACGGCCACGAAGGAGAGGAGACGCAGGAACGAGAGATCGATGTCGGGGAGCCCCGCCCACGCCCACGCGCCCTGGACCAGGACGACTTCGTGGATCACGTGGTTGAGGGGCACGGTGATCGTCTGGATGGCGAACACGGCGACGCCAAAGCCAAAGGCCGTCTCGACGGTGCGCGAGACCGCGAGGAACATGCACATCCCGAGAAAGAAGGCGAGGGCGAGGTTCTCGGTGAGGGCCGCCTGCACGAACAAGTCGCCGAGCCCGCTCACGCCGCGACCTCCCGGGCGTCCGCCGCGAGCGGCTCGTGGGGACGGGGCGTCGCCCGCCGCGCGCGCGCGAGCGCCACCGCGCGGAGCCCCCAGATCAAGAGGCCGATCAGAAAGAAGGCACTCGGGGGGCGGAGCATCAGGGCAACGGGCTCGAACCAGCCGCCCTGCTCGGTCAGGGGCAGGAGCGGGTAGTCGAGCAACGTACCCTGGCCGAGGAGCTCGCGGATCCCACCCACGCTCAGCAGGATCCACGCGTAGCCCAGACCATTGCCCAGGGCGTCGAGGGCGCTGCGCCCCACCGTGTTCGAGAGCGCGAAGGTCTCGGCGCGGCCCAGGATCAAGCAGTTGGTGATGATCAGGCCGACGAACACCGAGAGCTCGCGGCTGAGCTCCCAGAAGAAGGCCTGGAGCACCTGGTCGACGATGATGACGAGCGTGGCGATCACGGTGATCTCGATCAGCAGCCGCACGTTGCGCGGCACGTCGTGTCGCAACAGGCTGATCGCGATGCTCGCACCCACGAGGACGCTGGTGACCGACACCGACATGGCGATCGCGGTCTCGAGGGAGCGCGTCACGGCGAGGGCCGAGCAGACGCCGAGGATCTGGACCGTGATCGGGTTCTCGCGAACGAGCGGATCGACCAGCGCGCGGAGGGGGGTCGGGGGCGTCGTCATCGGGTCGTTTCGTCCTCGCGCAAGCGGTCCAGAAAGGGGCCAAAGCCGTCGTCGCCGAGCCAGAAATGGAGCAGCTGGGTCACGCCGGTCCCCGTGCGGGTGGCCCCCGAGATGCCGTCGACCTGGTGGCGGGCCAGCTCGGCATCGCGCGCCGCCGCGCCGCGCGCCACTTCGATGCGGAGCACACCGTCGCGATCGCGCGCCCACTTGCCCGCCCACTGGTCGCGCCACCCGGGGTTGTCGATCTCGGAGCCGAGACCGGGCGTCTCCCCGTGCTCGTAGAAGCTGAGCGCGCGGATCGTGTTGAGGTCGGCATCGAGGGCGAGGTACCCGTAGAGCGTGGAGACGTAGCCCGCGCCGTGCACCGGCAGCACGACGAGGCGGAGCTCGCCGGCGTCGCGCACCAGGTACACCGGCGCGTAGTGCGCGCGGCGACCGATCCCGGCGAGGTCTTGCTCGGCGCGTAGCGCCACGCTCGACGCCGGGTCGCGGGCGGCCTTGCGCCGGTCGTACCCCGAAAGACGCGCCGGGTCGATGTAGGCCCCGGTCGCGAGGTCGACCCAATGGGTCTCGAGCCCCTCGACGCGAAGCGGCCCCAGCAGATCCGAGAGCCCGGGAACACTCGCCAGGATCTCCTGGATTCGCGCTTCGCGGAGCGCGGCGCGATGTTGCTCGCGATACGGGGCGAGAAGGGTCACGGTCGCGGCGATG